>CAMOZS010000024.1 GCA_946631075.1 uncultured Bacillota bacterium
AAGCCCGTATTTATCCTGATATTCGCCGAACCTTTCCTTGAACTGGGCGCTGTATTTCTTCTGATAGCGCAGGCTCTCATGGATGTTCATGGTGTGATCCTGAAGATCCAGTATGCAGCCGGCGATATTGGAGCAGTGGTCGGAGACCCGCTCAAGGTCGGTCAGGATGTCCGCCCAGATGATCCCGGCTTCCATGCTGCATTTGCCCGTCTTCATCCGCTTGATGTGGTTGCTGCGCAGGGTCTCCTTCAGCTGGTCAACGACCTGCTCCAGAGGCTCTACCATGGTGGCCGCGGTCATATCCCGCTTGGTGAAGGCCTGCATGGACAGGGCCATGACCTCCGTAACAGCGGATGTGATGGTCTCCAGCTCCCGCTGGGCCCCTTCCGTGTAGGCAAGATTGGCAGCCTGCATCCGCTGGGCAGCTTCCAGCATGTTGATGCTGTGATCGCCGATCCGCTCATAGTCGCCTGAGATCTTCAGAATGGCTGTGATCCACTCGTTATCCTCATCGCTGATATCCTTGGCGCTGAGCCGGACCAGGAAGGAATCCAGAGCATCCTCCAGCCGGTCGGTATTCTCCTCCGCTTCGAAGACGGCCGCTGTCAGGGCCTCTCCAGCCTTTCCATAGAATGGTCCGTCCTTTCCCGCAGAGACACCGGTCACGGCGATGATGCTGTTTTCCAGCGCCCTTTGGGCCTCCCGGGCAAGTTCCTCCGCGGTCTCCTCGCAGCGGGACAGGGCCAGGGACGGAGTCGCCAGAAGACGCTCGTCCAGCTGAGGCGCGGTCTCCTCTGTTTCTTCCTCTTTGTCCGGGACCAGCTTGGTGACCAGCTTTTCCAGAAGTCCGGACATGGGCAGGAGCAGGGCTGTGCTCAGTACCTTGAACATGGTATTGGCCACCGCGATCCCCAGAAGGGAAGCCGGGGCGGACAGGAGAGCCGGATGGACCAGTCCCCGGACGATGCAGAAGACCGTGATCCAGACCGCAGCTCCGATCACATTGAAGCAGAGGTGAGCCATGGCGGCCCGCTTGGCTTCTCTCTTGGCGCCCACTGATGAGAGCAGGGCCGTAACGCAGGTCCCGATGCTGTCGCCCATAACGATGGGGATGGCAGCTCCGTAGGAAACCTGACCGGTCACCGCCAGCGCCTGCAGGATACCTACAGAAGCGGAACTGGACTGGATGATGGCCGTAAGGATAGCTCCGGCAAGGACGCCCAGCAGGGGATTCTCAAACAGAAGGAAAAGCTGGCGGAAAGCGGGAATATCGGCCAGACCCGATACGGAGGAGGACATGGTCTCCATTCCGAACATCAGGGTCGCAAAGCCAAGAAGGATCATGCCCGTATCCTTGTGCTTGCCCTTTCCGATAAACATGAACAGGATGATCCCCGCGACAGCGATCACCGGGACGAAGGAAGACGGCTTCAAAAGCTGGACCCAGATGTTGTCGCTGCTTACCCCGCTCAGACTCAGGATCCAGGCCGTGATGGTCGTACCGACGTTGGATCCCATGATCACGTTGATGGCCTGCTTCAGGGTCATCAGACCCGAGTTGACGAAGCCTACCACCATTACGGTCGTCGCCGATGAACTCTGGATCACCGCAGTGATCCCGCAGCCGGTCAGAAAGCCCGACATCTTTCCCGTCGTCATGCGTTCCAGCATGTTCCGCAGGCCCGGGCCCGCTCTTCTTTCCAGGGCCTGTCCCATAATGTTCATGCCGAACAGGAACAGGCAGAGCCCGCCGGCCAGAGTCAGAACGTCAAATATTGTCATAAAAAAACCTCCGTTGATTTTTCATTGTGTTTACACAACCATCATGGAGGTCTTCTGTAAAATCGATTATCTTCAGTTTGTAAAATCAGTGTAAAGTAATTCCGCCGCAGGGAAATACAGCCGTGATCCTGGTTCCTTTGCCCGGGGCGCTGTCCACCTGCAGGGATCCTCCGTGGGCCCGGGCCGCGTGCTTGACCAGAGAAAGACCCAGGCCTGTGCCGCCCACCTCTCTGGAGTGGCTCTTGTCCACCCGGTAGAACCGTTCGAATATCCGGTCCTGATGCTCCTTGGGAATGCCGATCCCGTCATCTTCAACGCTGAGAAGAGCCTTGTCCCCTTCCCGGCTGACCCTCACCATGACCGAGCCGCCCTCCCTGTTGTATTTGATGGCGTTATCGCACAGATTGTAGGTCAGGCTTTCCAAAAGCTGGGGGATCCCGGTCATGATGACCGACTGTCCCTCAAGATCCAGCTTCACCCCGGCCTGGTCCGCCGTCTGGTTGAGAGAGCTCACGGTCATTTCCGCGATCGCATACAGGTCTACTTCTTCTTTTTCCGGAAGAGCCCTGCCCTCATCCAGCCGGGACAGCTCGATGATATCCTCTACCAGGGCGATCATCCTCCGGGACTCATCGTGGATCTTCTGAGCGAACTCCGGTACCCGGTCAGGCTGGACATATCCTCCCGCCAGCAGCTCCGCGCTTCCGGAGATGGTCTGCAGGGGAGTCTTCAGTTCGTGGCTCACGTTGGCGGTAAATTCCCGCCGGGCAAGCTCAGCCTTTTCCTTCTCCGACATATCCAGGATCAGCAGGGCAGCTCCGGTCACCTTCTCGGCCGACATCACCGGGCTTACCATTGCCTGATACTGCCTCCGGTCCACGTTGACCGTGATCTCTTCTCTGCCCCCTTCCAGGGCTCTGCGGACCGGAAGGACCAGGTCCCTCAGTTCGCTGACCTGCTCGATGCTCCGTCCTGCCGGGACCACCGGAGTCCCCAGGAAATCAGCGGCCGCCTGGTTCATGGATATGATCCTGCCCTCCGTATCCGTCAGGATCATCCCCTCAGGCAGATTTCCGGTCACGGTCTCGAATTCCTTCTTTTTCTGACGCAGGTCCTCTCCCTGCATGCGGATCTTTTCCTTCTGGGCCCGGATCTGATCCAGGAAGGGTCTCAGTTCTTCATAGACGCAGTCCTGTCCGGGCTCATTCAGGTCCAGGTCGTTGATGGGCTGGATGATCCTCCTGGACAGGCGGTAAGCCAGGACCAGGGACAGGATCAGGGCGATCACTGCCGTGATCAGCAAAGGCTGGATCATGGCCAGGATAAGGCCGGGTATGGACTGCTGGGCATCCGACAGCCTGAGTATGGTCCCGTCGTCCAGCTTTTGCGCTACATAGAGCATCCGTTCCATCAGCGTCTGGGAGTAGCGGGAACTTTCCCCTTCTCCGTCTGCCAGAGCTTCCCGGATCTCCTCCCGCTCCAGGTGGTTATCCAACCGGTCGGCCGAGACCTTGTTGTCGTATCTGACCGTCCCGTCCGCGTCCATCCATGTGATGCGGTATTCTTCCGCTGACAGACCGTCAAAGTACCGGTCTCCGTTCAGATCGATCCCACGGGAGATCAGGGCCGCGTGCCCCTTCATCTGGCTGATCTGCATCTTGGTGAAGTAATTATAGAGGACGCCCATGATGAGAAAGGTCGAGGCCAGGAAGACGAAGATGGCCACGACGGCGATGTATCGAAATACTTTCCTTGTCATAGCCTGCTCCTCATTCTGTATCCTACTCCCCGGACTGTTTCAATGTATTCCCCGCAGGAGCCAAGCTTGGCCCTGAGGGTCCCTATATGCACGTCTACGGTCCGGGTCTCACCGGCATACCCTGTGCCCCAGACCAGATCCATGATCTGATCTCTGGAATAGACCCGGCCGGGGTTCTCCATCATGAGCCTGAGCAGGTCGAATTCCTTCAGGGTCAGCTGAACGTGCTCACCGCTGACGCTGACCTCCCGGCTGCCCGGATCCATGCTGATCTCTCCTGCCCTGACCAGGCGTTCTTTGTCCCTGGCCGTCCTTCTGAGCACTGCCTTTACCCTGGAGACCATCTCCATCATGCCGAAGGGTTTGACGATATAATCGTCCGCGCCCAGGTCAAGTCCGATGACCTTGTCATACTCCGTTCCTTTGGCCGTGGCCATGATCACCGGGACCTGGGATCCGGCAGCCCCTGACCGGAGCTTCTTGAGGATGGTGATCCCGTCCTCCCCCGGGAGCATGATATCCAGGATGATCAGTTCCGGTTCCTCCGTCTGAAGCCGGTCAAACAGTTCCTCCCCGTCACAAATACCGGCGGCTTCGTATCCCGTCGTCTGCAGAGTATATACGACCAGTTCGCGAATATCCCGGTCATCTTCAACACAATAGATCACAGCGTCACCTCTCATTGTATCGAGTTCTATCTTACTATTGTCATGATACCCTGTTTCCGGTAAAGTTCAATACCCCGCGAGTGTAAAAAAAATGTAAAAGGTCCCCCGGCAATTCGATCTGAGCACGGCCGCGTCTTCTGTGGTAAAATGAATGTACAGCCTGATGGAAAGGACAGATATTTATGGCAAAAAAATATAAAAAAACACTCCGCTTCAAGGTGATCATGACCCTCCTGATCATCTTCATCCTGGGAGGCGGAGCTTTCGCCTTTTATTATTTTACGACTCCCCAGATCAGTCTCAAGGGGGAGCAGACGATGGAAGTCACCATGAAGGACGGCTATGAGGAGCCGGGCGCAGAGGCCACCTTCTCCTTCCACGACATCAGCAGCCACATCCTGATCGACGCATCGGAGGTCAACGACCGCAAGGTGGGCACCTATACCGTCACCTATACGGTAGATTATCTGAACAAGACGGTAAGCGAGACCCGAACAGTAAACGTCGTCGATAAGGAACCGCCGGAGATCACCCTTGAAGGGGGCGAGGCCATCACCGTACAGACCATGAGCCGATTCGAGGATCCGGGCGCGGCCGCCACCGATGATTCGGACGGCGATGTGACGGACCAGATCAGCTCCAGAGGGATCGTGGACACCTCCAACCGGGGAGACTACACCATCACCTACACGGTCTCCGATTCCTACGGAAACAAGGCCAAAGCCACCCGGAAAGTGACTGTCGAGGGCGAGCCCGACCGTGAAGTGAAGGGAGTCATCTACCTGACCTTCGATGACGGCCCCAGCGGCTCCGTCACGCCGAAGATCCTGAAGACCCTGGAGAAATATGACGTGCCCGCCACCTTCTTCGTCATCGGCTACGACGGGGATCCCGACAAGATCAAACTGATGAAACGGGCCATCAAGGACGGCTGCACCATCGGCATCCACGGCAAGTCCCACGATTACAGCAAGATCTATTCCTCCACTTCCGCCTTCATGAAGAACATCACCAGTCTGGGCAAGGACCTGAAACGGGACCTGGACTACGACGCCTTCGTGATCCGCTTCCCCGGAGGAAGCTCCAACACGGTCAGCACGGAATATTCCAAGGGCATCATGACCAAGCTGGTGAAGAAGGTCCAGGCCCGGGGCTATTACTACAATGACTGGAACGTGGATTCCACCGACGCCTCCGGAAACGGCGTCCCGGTCGAGACCATCATCCGGTCCGTCAAGGACGGCTGCAGCAAGGACGGCTATAACGTGATCCTCATGCACGACACGGACGCCAAGGGGACCACGGCCAAAGCCCTGCCCAAAATCATCAAATGGGGCAAGAAAAAGGGATATAAATTCAGGGCCATCACTCCGGATTCGCCCATGGTCCATCACGGGGTCAACAACTGATCCGTCCGGGCCGGCCGAACCCGGGCCAGCCTGACGGTCAGAACCGGACCAGCTTGCCCATCTGATCCGCCCAGATGCTCCAGCCTTCGGTGATCAGCTTGCGGCCGGCGTACATGGAGGCCAGGGAGTCATCCAGAGACGGAGCGATCTCCACCACATCGAAGCCGATGATGTTCAGCTGACTGAACAGCTTCTGGATCAGGGTCATGGCCATCCTGGAGGTCAGTCCGCCGAACTGGGGCGTTCCCGTTCCTCCCGCATAGGCCGGATCCAGAGCGTCGATATCGAAGGTCAGGTAGACCTTGCTGAACTTCTTCATCCTGGCGATACAGTCGTCCGCGACCGCTTCGATCCCTTCGTGATAGCAGTCCCAGGACGTCTTGACATGGATGTCATGACTTCTGCTGAACTCGAACTCATCCGGTTCTATGGACCGGATACCGATGAAATACAGGTTGTCGGTCGATCCCACATTGGACAGCTCCAGGGCTCGCTGCTCTGTGGATCCGTGAGACAGGGGATCCCCCTCCAGCTCATAGGAAAGATCCATATGTGCGTCGATGTGGATGATGCCGAAGGGCTCATCCAGGGCTTCATTTATCCCCCTCTCCACCGGAATGGTCACCGAATGGTCGCCCCCGATCATGGTGAATCTCTGCCCCGCCTCTACCAGCTTTTGCACAAATGACTGGACCTCAGCGAAGACCTTGTCCCGGTCCTCTCCTTTGAAGTCTCCGGCGTCCACAACGCTGAACTCCTTAAAAAAATCCAGTCTCTCATCGCAGGGGGTGGCGTGGTCGGTATTCTCCCGCAAAGTCTGGGGAGCCTTGGCCGCCCCTCCCCGGTAGCTGACCCCTCCGTCATAGGGGATGCCGAAAACGACGGCGTCGACCTCACCGATCTTCTTTCCCGGTTTGTTCAGACCGAACCAGGTCTCAGCTTTCATGGCGTATTCATCTTTTATCATTTCGCTGTCCTCCTCACATCCAGTATAAAACATATAAATTTCCTATACAAGCGGACAATTTTTGTGCAATCCAGGGGAATTGTCTCTTTCATTCCGGCCTCCGTAGTGTTATTATGGAAAGGTGCGTTCAAAAGGAAGGAGACAATTATCATGAGCAAACTTTTCAAAAAGAAGGAGAAGAAACAGCGCAGTTTCCTGTCTTCCTTCTCCATCTGTTTCCTCGTCGTCATTCTGGCGGCGATTCTGACCTGGATCATTCCGGCAGGTAATTACCAGACTCTGGAATACGATGCCGGAGCTGACCAGTTCATCGTCAGCTCTGCCGATTACGATGAAGAAGCGGGCACCGGCGAGCAGAAGACTTATCCGGCGACTCAGGAAGTCCTGGACCAGTTCGGCATCACCGCCGGTCTGGACAGCTTCAAAGACGGCAGCATCACCAAGCCCATGTCCATCCCGGGCACCTATGAGAAGGTCGAAGCCCACCATCAGGGGCTGGCTGAGTTCCTGGCCTCCCCGGTACAGGGTACCGCCGACGGCTTTGACATCATCTTCTTTATCTTCATGCTGGGCGGCACCATCGGTATCATCAACTACATAGGCGCCTTCAACGCGGGCATCGGCGCTCTGGCCAGAGCCTGCAAGGGAAGAGAACAGATCATCCTGGTGGTCGTCACCCTGCTGATCGCCTTCATGGGAACCATCGAGGGCTTCTGCGAAGAGACCATCGCCCTGTACCCGGTACTGGTACCGGTATTCCTGGCGGCCGGCTATGACGCCATCACAGCGGTCGGCGCCATCTACATGGGATCCACCATCGGCTGCATGTTCGGAACCATCAACCCCTTCTCCGTCGGTATCGCGTCCTACGCTGCCGGCACCACCATGAACGCGGGTATCGGTTTCCGTCTGATCGGCCTGGTCATCGGCTGCGCGATCACCGTCATCTATCTGATGAGATACGCCAACAAGATCAAGAAGAACCCCGAGCTGTCCCTGGTCGCTGACCAGAAGGAGCAGATCGCTGCCAAGTTCAGCGCTGTCGACCTGGACAACATTCCGGAGTTCACTGCCAGAAGAAAGATCTGCCTGATCCTCTTCATCGTCACCTTCGGCGTGATGATCTGGGGCATCATGGTACCGGGCTGGTGGTTTGAAGAGCTGTCCGAGCTGTTCATCGTATCCGGCGTCGTCATCGGTATCGTCGGCGGCATCGGCGAAAAGGCCCTGGTCCGTGAATTCGTCAACGGCGCTGCTGACCTGGTTGGCGTCGCTCTGATCCTGGGCGTTGCCCGTGCGGTCACGATCCTGCTGGACAACGGCAATATCTCCGGTTCCATCCTGGAGGGTCTTTCCGGAGCTGTTTCCGGTCTTCCGCCGGCAGTCTTCCTGATCCTGCTGATGCTGGTCTACGTCGTTCTGGGATTCTTCATCAATTCGTCCTCCGGTCTGGCTGTCCTGTCCATTCCGATCATGGCGCCCCTGGCGGACGTTGTCGGTATCCCCAGAGAACTGATCGTATCCGCTTACGTCTACGGTCTGGGCATCATCACATTCGTCACCCCGACCGGTATCATCATGCCGTCCCTGGAAGTCGTCGATACGACCTTCGACAGATGGCTGAAGCTGGCTATGCCGCTGGTTGGCATCCTGACCGTATTCGGCGCCATCATGCTGGTACTGCAACTGGCATTCTCCTAAGAAAGGAGCCCATTTATGGAAGTACTTAACGGTCTGAAACCTGAAAAAGTATTCGAACACTTCGAATCGATCTGCCGGATCCCCCACGGCTCCGGCAATACCAAGCAGCTCAGCGACTGGCTGGCCGACTTCGCTAAGAAGCGGGGTCTGGAGCACTACCAGGACGAGCTGAACAACATCATCATTATCAAGGAGGCGGCTGCAGGTTATGAAGAGAGCGCACCGGTGATCCTGCAGGGCCATATGGATATGGTGTGCAACAAGGCGGACGGCTGCGCCAAAGACATGAGCGCGGAAGGCCTGGACCTTGTTGTTGACGGCGATACCATCTATGCGGAGGGAACGACTCTGGGCGGAGACGACGGCATCGCTGTCGCCTACATGCTGGCCATCCTGGATGATGACAGCCTGAAGCATCCTCGTGTGGAAATGGTCTTCACCGTGGATGAGGAGACCGGTCTCTACGGAGCGGAAGCCATCGATGTTTCCCCGCTCAAGGGCCGCCGCTTCATCAACATCGACTCTGAGGACGAAGGGATCCTGACCGTCGGCTGCGCCGGCGGCGTTACCGGGATCGCTCAGCTTCCGGTCAGCCGTGAGGCTGCGGAAGGCAAAGCCTGGCTGCTGGACCTGTCCGGCTTCACGGGCGGGCACTCCGGCACGGAGATCATCAAAGGCATGGAAAACGCGGCCAAGTCCATGGGCAGGCTCCTCTATGAGCTGTCCGACCGGGCCGGCGCCCGTCTTGTCCGTGTGGACAGCGGCGTTGCCGACAACGTGATCCCCACCTCGGCCAGGGCGGTGATCGTCGCAAAGGCTGAGGATGCTCTGGCGGAGATCTGCGATGAATTCCGCACCCTGATCGGCCATGAATACAAGCTGGATCAGGACGTGGTCCTGACCGTCAGCAAGGCGGACGATCAGACTGCGGGAGCCATGCTCCCCATGGACCAGGCATCCACACAGAGAGTCATCGCCTATCTGATCGGAACTCCCAACGGCATCGAGAAGATGACCGTAGGTATCGACGGCCTGCCCCAGACTTCACTGAGCCTGGGCATCGTATCCACGTCTGAAGACGGAGTCGAGTACACCTTCTGCATCCGCAGCGCTGTGGATTCGGAATGCGAGATGCTGGCCCGCCGTCTCCAGTGTCAGGCTGAGGCCCTGGGCGGAAGCCTTCGCAGAGAAGGCCCCTACCCCGGCTGGGAATACGCGCAGGAATCCCCCCTGCGGGATCTGGTCTGCCAGGTCTATCGTGACCAGACCGGCAAGGACATGGTCATCGAAGCCATCCACGCCGGACTGGAGTGCGGTTACTTCGCCGGCAAGATGCCCGGTCTGGACTGCGTGTCCATCGGCCCTGACCTTCGGGATGTACATACCCCGGGCGAGAAGATGTACATCAGCTCCGTACAGCGTACCTGGGACCTGGTCACCGAGGTGCTGGCGCGGATGAAATAGTTAAGACCCGAAGCACATTAAGAGATCAAAAAAACGAGGCTGCCCGCCTCGTTTTTTTACGCGTCTCACTGCTTGAGGTTCGTCTTGTTATTGTACATTTCGGCATCAGCCCTGCGGAAGACCTCTTCGATGGCCGTGTCTTCACCGGCCTGCCAGTCTGAATAGCCGCAGGCAACGATGACACCGCCTTCTTTTTTGTTCTGCTGATTGATCTCTTCCATCTGTCCGACCAGGTCCTGTCTCCGCTCGAAGTCCTTGCCTTTCATGATGACGATGAACTCGTCGCCGCCGATCCGGAAGACCGGGCTGTGTTTGAAGATCTCGCAGATCCGCCGGCTCGCGTCCTTGATCAGACTGTCTCCGGCCTCATGTCCCATCGTATCGTTGACATGCTTGAGCCCGTTGACATCGCAGACAGCGACAGCGAAGGGAACGCTTTCGCCGAGGCTGATCTCTCTGTTGATCCCAAGGACCGCCTCGTCGTAGGCATGCTTGCTCTTGACTCCGGTCAGGGCGTCACGGTTTGCCTTCTCCCTTGCCAGATGGAGCTCCCGCTCTCTTCTCATCTGAGCGTCGATGTTGCTGACACCGATGACGATATGGTCATCCTTGTTGGACATCCAGATGGCTTTCATATTGACATACTGGGCCCTGTCTCCCATCAACAGCCGGTAATTCAGGGTGAAGGTCCCGTTCTTCTTCAGTTCCTCCAGAAGATTGTCCTTGGTAAAGGCGCTCAGCATCATCTCTTGATCCTCCGGATGGACGATCCTCAGCATGTTCTTCCGGCTCAGTTCGAAGAAGTCCTCGCCCTCCTCCTCGATCCCCAGCTCCCTGTAGTCCTCATGGGCGCTGAATTCGATGAAACGGTCGGTATGGATATCCACGTAATAAATGCTGAAATAGTCGGCCGCCAGAGCCTGGGCGATGCTGGCGTAGGTCAGGCTGTTCTTCCGGCTGGCCTCCAGGATATGATCCCGCATGATCTGGGTCTGGACATTGGCCACGCCGATGACGATATGCCGGCCATCCTCCGCCATGGCGATCTTCAGCTGATAGTAGGATGGCTTGCCATCGATCTGCAGCCGGTAGATGATGGAATGGGTCTTCTTCTCCTCCATCACCTTGAGGAGGTTCTCCTTGTCCGTGGTCCTGCTTACCAGATCCACATCCTCCGGATAGACCACCTCCAGGATATTCTTCTGACACTCAGCGAAGAAATCCTTGCCGCTGCTGTCGATCTCCAGATCCGCGTAGGGACCCTGGGCGGCGAATTCGGTATATTCATTGGTGACCGTGTCTACATAGTAGATGCTCTCAAAGTCGCTGGACAGGGCCTGGGCGATGGTGAAGAAGGCCCGGCTCTTTCCGGCCCCTGCCTGATGCTCCCTGGCTTCCGTGATCTGATCATTCACGTTGCTTACGCCGATGACGATGTGATGTTCGTCCTGACCGGCGTTTACGGCAAGCAGGTTATAGAACAGGGCAGTCCCGCTGATCATGAGCCGGTAGGTCATGGTGAAAGAGCCTCCGCCCAAAAGCTGGGCCAGCAGGACATCTTTCTGCAGGGACAGGGCAACCCTCTCCTGGTCTTCACTGTAGACGACCCTGGGAATGTTGCTTCTGGTGTCTCCGAAGAAGTCCCTGCCGTTCCGCTCGATCTGCAGGTCCGCGTACTGGCCTTTAGCGCTGAATTCCACGTACTGTCCGGTTTCTGTATTGACATAATAGATGGATTCAAAGCCGCTGGTCAGAGCGCTTGTGATGCTTGCCGAAACCGTCCGTCCGATGTGCTCCATCTTCTGGACCTCTTCGATCTCCTCAACGCCCCGCCTCTTCTTCTCTTCGACGAACTGTTCGTACTCGTCCGCAGGCACCGGCTTGGAGAAATAGAAGCCCTGGACCATATCGCATCCAAGCTCCCGCAGCTTTTCCAGCTGCTCGACGGTCTCCACGCCCTCGGCGATGATGGGCACCCCCAGGTACTTGGCGATATCG
Source organism: uncultured Bacillota bacterium (assembly GCA_946631075.1). Classification (GTDB taxonomy): domain Bacteria; phylum Bacillota; class Clostridia; order Peptostreptococcales; family Anaerovoracaceae; genus Lentihominibacter. The sequence continues at coordinate 11,749 of CAMOZS010000024.1, forward strand.
ACGATGATCTCGATCAGGCGGGTATTGGACCCCTCCCGGAAGGCGTTGCGGATAAACTTCATATCCAGCTTCAGGGCATCGATGGGCAGACTGGAGATCATGTTCAGGGAGGAATATCCCGTACCGAAATCGTCCATCTCGACCTTGAATCCGATCTCCCTCAGCTGATTGACCGTACTGATGATCTGTCCCGAGTCCTGAGTATAGGCGGATTCGGTGATCTCCAGCAGGAGCTCGCCCGGTTCCAGATCGTAGTCCTTCAGGATCTGCTTGAAGATATCGATAAGGTGGGGATCATACATGTCGATCCTGGACACGTTCACCGATACCGGCACCGAGATCCCGAACCGGTCTTTCCAGTCTTTGATCTGGGCAGCCGCCGATCTCCACACGTACATATCCATCTTCTGGATGAGACCGTTGGCCTCGAAGAGGGGGATGAAGACGCCCGGGCTGATCATGCCGTCCGGATGCTGCCACCGGACCAGTGCCTCGGCGCTGGCCAGAACAGGGATCTCCGGCCGGATGTCGAATTTGGGCTGGTAGAAGACAGTGAACTCACCCTCTTCCAAAGCTCTGGGGAAATCCTCCAGCAGCCTCTCCTCGTAGATCTCCGTCTCGTGGAGATGGCTGTCGTATTTGGCTATGCTTTTGATGTAACTGCCCCGGACCGTGTCCGCCGCCATTTTGGCCCGGTCGAACCGGCGCTCCATTTCGATGGTCCGGTCTACATGTTCGTAGACTCCCATTCTCAGACGCACCCGGTTGCCGGATACGTTCTCCCCGGCCAGATCGACGGAGGCGTTGTTCAGGATGGTATCGTACTCCTCCCTATGCGGGCAGTAGACGAGGAAAGTATCCGCTTCTCTGCGGCTGACGATACCGCCGGACTCCCGGACCATATCCCGTACCTTCTCGCCGATCCTGCGCAGGATCTCGTCGCCGTACTCCTTGCCGTAACGCTCGTTGATCATGCGAAAATGCTGGATGTCGATGACGACGGCGTCCATGTCCCCGTTGGGATGGTGCTGGTCATACTGCTCAGCGTAACGATAAAAATACTCTCTGTTATATAGACCGGTCAGACTGTCTCTTTCGGTAGAATGGATGATGTCCCGGTCCTCGTACAGTTCGATGGCCCGTTCCACCCGGGCCAGGATGACCTCCTGACGGGGATAGGGTTTGGGGATAAAATCCGTAGCACCCAGCTGCAGACTGGTGACCTCCGCTTCCTGATCCGCGGTCAGGACGATAACAGGGATGTCCTTCAGCTCCTGATCGTTCTTCAGGATCCGCAGTACGTCCAGCCCGTTCATGCCTGGCATGAGCAGGTCCAGCAGGATCAGAGACAGAACGTCCTGATGCTGGCGGATCACCTGCAGGGCTGTTTCTCCGTCACCTGCCTGTAAAGTCTCGTAGGTGTCCTTCAGCAATATATTCAGGATCTCCCGGTTGACGGTCTCGTCATCGATGATCAGAACCCGCCGCTTACCGTTTTCTGAATGGAAATTCTCGTGTGTTTTCAGCATGTTTCCAACTTCCTTATCATTCACCCTATGCATATTCGATTACATATCTATACACAATATAGTGTAACTGATTCCGGCCGGCAAATCAAGGAGCAGGAGCCCTGTCCCCAGCCTTTGCATAACAAAAGAACGCAGCAGACCACAAGGGTCCGCTGCGGGTCCGATACAGTTTCGATCAAAGGGCCGCCGCTTTTTGCCGGTCGACCTGGGAGAAGACTTCCTCGATGATCCTCATCACGGCCCAGGCTGTGATGTCGTTGGAGTCAAGAGGCGGAGCCATCTCCACGATGTCCATGTCCGTCACCGGCAGATTGCCGATGATGTATCTGACGAATTCGATCAGTTCTCTGGAAGTCAGCCCGCCGGAGACCGGGGTTCCGACCGCCGGCGCGAAGGCCGGGTCCAGGACCGCGATGTCCAGGGTGAAATAGATGGCGTCATATCCCTTGAACTTGTTGTAGATCTCCCGGCAGCAGTCCGAAAAGCCCCGGTGGAAGAGCTCTGTGGCGGAGATCACCGTCAGATCCTTTTTTCTCCGCATCAGCTCGACTTCCTCCGCTTCTGCCGCACGGATACCCAGGAACAGGATGTCCTCCGGTTCAACCACGTCTTCCAGGGCCCGCTTGGCCGTGTTGGCGTGGGACCAGATCTTGCCGTCATAGCAGTCGCACAGCTCCGGGTGGGAGTCGAAGTGGATGATGCCGATCTTCTCCCCGGTGTGTCTTCTCTTGAAGGCCTTCTGCAGGGGAATGGTCACCGAATGGTCTCCACCGATGAAGAGGTGAAAATTATCGTAGCCCATGACCCGGTAGGCTTCCTTCTCTACCCGCTCGAAGCTTTCGCCCCAGGTCCCTCTCATATCCACGTCGCCGAAATCGTAGACCAAAGGCTGGAACTCCAGCACGTGCCAGTCGTCAGTCGAGCTGGGCATGAACTTCTCGGCAAACTCTCTGACCTTGGCCGGGCCCTTGGCCGCGCCGGGCTCCTGGGTCTGCCCTCCGTCAAAAGGAATACCGAGAACGGATACTTTCGCCTCTTCCGGCTCAAGGGCCGTAATGTCAAGCCATGTATACATATCTTGCCTCCTTATTTCTTCCCATCGCTTCCGGAAATGACCCGGGTCCGTCTTCTGTCCGGTCCCTTGTCCCACTCGATGGTGTCGGTATATATTATCATATTATCCTTGACATCGACAAATCCGCCGGCTGCCGAGGCGATCTTCCAGTCGTCCTCTGCCGCGCCAAGCTCCCTGATCCAAAGCTCCCCGGCGTCGAGAAGCTTGCAGGTCCAGGAATGTCTGGCCAGAAATCCTTCTTTTCCCACCGGGGTGTTGATGATCACTTCCTCCACCTCTCCGGAAAAGAACTTTTTTGACGGAGTTATCACATCTAACCAAAAAGTCTTTCTCATGGTCCTACCTTCGCGTCTTCATCAGTCAGCGTTCTTCTGACTCTCTTCGTACTTGGCCACGACCTCGTCAATGCCTCCGGCCATCA
>CAMOZS010000025.1 GCA_946631075.1 uncultured Bacillota bacterium
TTAAGGAGGAATCATACATGAACAAGCTTGAGGATCTCCGCGAACGAAAGAAAAAGAATCTGCTCGGCGGCGGAGAGAAAAGGATTGAAGCACAGCATGCTAAGGGTAAGCTGACTGCGAGAGAACGGCTGGACATTCTGTTCGATAAGGACAGTTTTGTTGAGATCGATACGTTCGTCAAGCACAGATGCCACTTCTACGGTATGGACGAGAAGGACATGCCGACGGACGGTGTCGTCACAGGCTACGGACAGATCGACGGCAGACTGGTGTTCGCGTTCGCGCAGGACTTCACGGTCAGCGGCGGATCCCTCGGTGAGTATCATGCAGAGAAGATCGTCAAGGTTCAGGGCATGGCTCTGAAGATGGGCGCTCCGATCGTGGGCCTGCAGGACTCCGGCGGCGCCAGAGTTGAAGAGGGCGTTGCGGCTCTGTCCGGATTCGCTAAGATCTTCCATAACAATACGATTTCCTCCGGTGTTATCCCGCAGATCTCGGTCATCATGGGACCGTGCGCAGGCGGAGCGGTATACTCCCCGGCCATCACGGACTTCATCTTCATGGTCGACCAGACATCCCAGATGTTCATCACCGGCCCCAACGTCATCAAGACCGTTACCGGTGAGGAAGTTACTTCCGAGCAGCTGGGCGGCGCGAGAACGCACAACACCATCAGCGGTGTAGCCCACTTCATGGGCGCAGACGACAGAGACACACTGATGCAGGTCAGAGAGCTGCTCACCTATCTGCCGTCCAACAATAAGGAGACCCCTCCGGTCTACGCCTGCACAGACGATGTCAACCGCCTGATCCCGGAATTCAATGACATCATTCCGGATAACCCGAACAAGGCTTACGATATGTACGACGTCATCAGAGGCCTGGCCGATGAGGGCAAGATCTTCGACGTCATGCCCATGTACGCCAAGAATATCGTTACCTGCTTCATCCGGATGGGCGGATCCACCGTCGGCGTCATCGCCAACCAGCCGGCTGTCGGCGCTGGATGTCTGGACATCAACGCTTCAGACAAGGCAGCAAGATTCATCAGAAGATGTGACGCCTTCAATATTCCTCTGCTGACCATCGAGGACGTTCCGGGATTCCTGCCGGGAACCAATCAGGAGTACGGCGGCATCATCAGACACGGCGCCAAGATCCTGTACGCTTACTGCGAAGCGACCGTTCCCAAGGTCACCATGATCCTGCGTAAGGCTTATGGCGGAGCTTACATCGGAATGTGTAATAAAGAGCTGGGATCCGACATGGTCCTGGCATGGCCTTCCGCTCAGATCGCGGTCATGGGCGCTTCCGGCGCAGTCAACATCATCTCCTCCGTCAAGAAGGAGATCAAGGCTGCTGACGATCCGGAGAAGGTCAGAGCAGAGCGTATTGCAGAATACGAAGAGCAGTTCAATAATCCCTACTACGCGGCAAGCCTGGGCTATGTAGACGATGTCATCGAGCCCGCGACCGCTCGCCAGAGGATCATCAGCGCGTATGACATGCTGGCGACGAAGAGAGAACTGCTGCCGGCCAAGAAGCACGGCAACATTCCGCTCTAGGAGGTGACATAAATGCAAGAACAAAGCTTAATGGACATCTTCTCCGATCCGACGACGATACATTCGCTTTCCTTCGGAGAGAAGATGCTGGGCTCCACGGTAACCATGATCATGGGCCTGGGGATCACCTTCACGATCCTGATCCTGATCTGGATCTTCATCGCGATCATGGGTAAGATCCTGGGATCGACCCAGAATAAGAAAAAAGAAGCTCCGGCAGCTCCTGCGGCAGCTCCCGCGGCAGCGGCAGCGGCTCCGGCCAAGGCTGCTCCGGCAGCTGCGGATGACAGCCTGATCGCTGTGATCGCGGCAGCTATTGCGGCCTACGAAGGCGGCAGCGCCGACAATCTGGTGGTCCGCAAGATCACGAGACTGTCCGGACCGCAGACCGACTGGGAAACTGCAGGCATCCTGGCCCGCATGGAAACCCGCAAGATGTAATCAATACAACAATCCTGAATGTACAATCCAATAGATCGAAAGGAATGATTGAAATGAAAAAATATAACATCACCGTAAACGGAACGACTTATGCAGTAGAAGTTGAGGATGCGGGCGGCGCAGTTTCTGCAGCACCGGCGGCAGCTCCGGCAGCGGCTCCGGCTCCTGCGGCAGCTCCGGCTCCGGCAGCAGCACCGGCAGCTCCGAAGGCAGCTCCGACTCCTGCTCCTGCAGCGGCAGGCGGCGCGGCTCTGACAGCTCCGATGCCGGGAACCGTCCTGGACATCAAGGTCGCTGAGGGCGCGGCAGTCACAGCTGGTCAGGTCGTTCTGATCCTGGAAGCGATGAAGATGGAGAACGAGATCACTGCTCCGGCAGACGGAACTGTTGCATCCATCCCGGTCGCTAAGGGCGCTTCTGTCAACTCCGGCGACACCCTCATGACATTTAACTAAAGAGCGTCAGGAAAGTATTTTGGAAATCGGATATATATGTTACAATGGGAGCGGCTTTTTCGGAGGCCGCTCCAGCTTTTGTATTAAATAATGAAATGAAGTGACCGGACCGTCGGGCGCGGCCGGGAAACGACAGAGGAGGAAACTGATGTTACTGGCTTTTGACGTAGGCAACACCAACATCGTGCTGGGCGTATTCGACGAGGGGAAGCTGATCACCAACTGGAGAATGGAGACAGATAACCGCAAGAGCGCCGACGAATACGGCATGATCATCAACCAGCTGTTTCAGTACGAGGGTCTGAAGATCGAGGACGTAAGCGACGTCATCATCGCGACCGTCGTCCCGTCGATCCTTTATACTCTGCAGCACCTGTCCATGAAGTATTTCCGGAGGAAGGCCATCGTCATCGGCCCGGGGATCAAGACGGGGCTTGTGATCAAATACGACAATCCCAAGCAGGTGGGCGCTGACCGGATCGTCAACGCGGCCGCTGCGGTAGAGAAGTACGGCGGTCCCCTGATCATCATCGACCTTGGAACGGCTACTACCTTCTGCGCGGTCACCTCGAAGGCGGAATACCTGGGCGGCACCATCGCCCCGGGTCTGAAGATCTCTTCGGACGCCCTGTTTGAGAAGACGGCTAAGCTGCCCCGCGTCGAGCTGGAGGAGCCGGGACAGGTCATCTGCAAGAACACCAACGCCAGCATGCAGTCTGGTCTGGTTTACGGCCACATGGGCATGGTCGACTTCATCGTCGGCAAGATGAAGGAAGAACTGAAGGCTTACGAGAAGACGGAGACGGAGCCGACGGTCATCGCTACCGGCGGTCTGGCTTCCCTGATCGATAACGGCATCGACTGCATCGACTATGTCGACAAGCTGCTGACTCTGGAGGGTCTGGAGGTCCTCTACCGCAAGAACAAAAACCGCCGCAAGCCCATGACTTCCGAGGACATCCAGAAGCAGGCGGCGACCTACGAGGAAAAGGCCCTTAAGAACCGATGAAACACACACTGAAGATCGGAGATCTCACATTTGAATATCCATTCGTCCTTGCCCCGCTGGCGGGGATCACGGACCGATCCATGCGAAGCCTTTGCTGTCAAGCCGGGGCTTCTTTGACATATACGGAAATGGTCAGCGCCAAGGGCCTCTGGTACGGCGACCGCAAGACCGGGGAGCTGCTGGCTGTCGGTGACGACGAGGGCCCGGTGGGCTTCCAGCTGTTTGGCTGCGAGCCGGAGATCCTGGCCTACGCCGTCCGCCTGCTCTCCCAGCCGGCCCGGGCAAAGGCTGTGGACGGGGAGATGGCCGCGGCGTTTGCGGAGGCAGCTGAGGAAGGAGATCCAGAAGCCGCTGCGGGCGGAGAGAAGACCGGTCCGGCAGAAGGGCCTGCGCGTGATGGAAGCCGGGCAGAGCGGCAGGCCCTGTCCAGCAGCGGTCCGGCCGTGAACCGGCCGCCCATGGGGGCGAGGACAGTCGCTGGACTGAAGGCGCCGGCCGTCTTTGATCTGAACGCCGGATGCCCGGTGCCTAAGATCGTCCGCAACGGAGAGGGATCAGCCCTGCTGAAGGATCCTCAGCTCTTTTATGACTGTGTATCGGCAATGTGCGATGCGGCCCGGAGGGCCGCATCAGGAGCAGGGCCCGAAGGGCCCGCCTTCGGCGAAAGCGGCCGTGAGCCGGCCGCGCCAGCTGATTATCCGGCCGCGATAGCGGCCACTCCAATTCCGGTCACGGTCAAGATCCGTAAAGGTTTTGAGCGGGATGAATCCTGCGCGGTGGAGATCGCCAAAGCGGCAGAGGCTGCCGGTGCGGCAGCAGTGACTGTCCACGGCCGGACCCGGCAGCAGTTCTATGAAGGCAAGGCCGACTGGGATGTGATCGCCCAGGTCAAGAAGGCAGTCCGGATCCCGGTGATCGGCAACGGGGATGTCATGACCGGGGCCGATGCCATCCGCATGATGGAGGAGACCGGCTGCGACGGAGTGATGATCGCCCGGGGCGCCCTGGGCAATCCATGGATCTTTCAGGAAGCGCGCGCCCTGTGGGACGGCTGCGGATTTGGGGTCGCGGCCGGCGCTGGATCTGAGGGCCCGGCCGGCGCTGGCGCGGGGGGCTTCGTCCCGCCGACTGACGAAGAGAGGATCTGCCAGCTTTTGCGCCATCTGCAGATGGTCTGCGAGGATAAGCGCGAGCGGATCGCGGTCAGGGAGATGCGAAAGCACGTCGGATGGTACATCAAAGGCATGCGTGGCGCGACCCAGATCCGCAGGCAGATCAATACTGCGGCAACTGCCGATGAGATCAGGCGGATCCTGACGGGGGAATAGGCAGATAGGTCATCCGCCGCGTATGGAGCGGGCCGCGGCTGCCGGGCTGAAGGGGCCGCCGCAGGTTTTTTGTATCAAAATCAGGATTCCGGCCCATAATGTACAAAATAATTACGTGGACTGAGTCAAGCCCTGAATGTGGTGTGACTTCCATTCGGTCATGTTCTTATATTTCTTTGTATGTCAACACGATCATTTCGATGGAGCCGATCGCTCTCACCTGAGCGATCGGCGGTCTGTCTCACTAAGCGTACTCGCCTTACAGTTGTCCGCACCGGTCACCAGTAGGGACCGGCGGCCAGCGCGGCACGCTTTGGACAGGCCCCTTACAAGATCCTTCGCCGGAGGATGACGATTTCCGTCACTCCGTTCCTTAATAATCGGTATTATTTGCTGTTTTGCTCCAACGTTCTTTTTTCAGAATGATGATTAACAACTTGTGAACTGCGGAAAATCGTCAATCCGAACATGCCTCCCCTTTCCCTGACGGCACTTTTTGACGATTTAGAGGACACGGACCCGCAAAAATCGTCATCGCTCGGCGAGCACTTTAATTAAAGCACCTGCCCCGAAACATAAAATGATGGTTGAAATGCTCCGATAGATTTGTTATAATACAAAAGCTGGAAACGCCGGGGAGTGGCGCAGTTTGGTAGCGCACCTGACTGGGGGTCAGGTGGCCGCAGGTTCAAATCCTGTCTCTCCGACCAGAACAGGGATTTCCGAAAGACCAAGGTCAGGACGGAAATCCCTTTTTTCATGCCATCAGAGGACTTAATCCTTTACAAACACAGCCATAAATGGTACACTTCTCACGTTGGACGGTATTCCGCAGGAAACTGTACCCGAAAGGATCAAATCAGACAAGCAGCGACAGCCCTAATGGCGCGCCGTATCAGAGATACGGGCAGCGCGCTCTCAGCCTTTGCAGCGGCAGCAAGCCATGCGCCGCATGCGGAAGACAAGGCCGGAGAAGCCGGGCCGGCGCACCTGCGAAAATTCCGTTCATCCGTCAGCTACGGATGTTTTTTTGTGCAGGAGGAAAAACCCAATGAAAAACACAGCAGTTACATTCCAGGAGATGAAAGCGAACGGCGAAAAGATCTCCATGCTCACATGCTATGATTATTCGACCGCGAAACTCATGGAGGCCGCAGGCATCAACGCGGTGCTGGTCGGCGATTCGCTCGGCAACACTATGCTGGGCTATCCGGACACCCTGTCTGTAACCATGGAAGACATGATCACCTACGGCGGAGCTGTAGCCCGCGGATGCCACGACACCCTGGTCGTCCTTGACATGCCTTTCATGTCCTATCAGGTATCCATCGAACAGGCGCTGACCAATGCGGGACGGCTGATGAAAGAAGGCCGCGGCGGCGCGGTCAAACTGGAGGGCGGCGCCAGCGTATGCCCCCAGATCAAAGCCATGACCGAGGCAGGCATTCCCGTCATGGCCCACCTTGGACTGACACCCCAGTCCATCAATGTGTTCGGAGGCAATAAAGTCCAGGCCAAGACCGAGGACGCAGCGAAAAAACTGCTCGAGGATGCTTACGCCATCCAGGACGCCGGCGCCTTCAGCGTCGTGCTCGAGTGCATCCCGGGACCCCTGGCCGAGTTCGTCACCAAGGCCCTTCGCATCCCGACCATCGGCATCGGCGGCGGTAACGGCTGCGATGGCCAGATTCTGGTCTATCAGGATATGCTGGGCATGTTCACGGATTTTGTGCCCAAGTTCGTCAAGCAGTTCGGCAACATCGGCGAGCAGATGACCCAGGCCTTCAAGGATTACGATGCTGAGGTCAAGGCCACCACTTTCCCGGACGAGGACCACACTTTTAAGATGAAGGAGCCGGAGATCCTCCAGCACCTGGCCAAGGAACTGCGCCCGGAAGAGGCAGCCGGCGGCGAGGTCGATCCGGAATATCTGGCCAAGCTCTATTAATCATATGCAAAGGCAGGTCTGACTATGATCATAGCAAGAACGATAGAAGAAGCAAGAAAACACGTCCAGGAGTGGAAGGCCAGGGGATGCACCATCGGCCTTTGCCCGACCATGGGTTATCTGCATGAGGGCCATCTGTCCCTGATGAAGGCTTCGAAACAGGACAACGACATCACAGTGGCCTCCATCTTCGTCAACCCCATGCAGTTCGGGCCGACCGAAGATCTGGCCAAGTATCCCAGAGATTTTGAACGGGACTGCAGTATGCTGGAAGCAGAGGGCGTGGACATGGTTTTCGCGCCTGAGCCGGGCGAAATGTACCTGGATGACTTCTGCACCTTCGTCGACATGACGGTGGTCTCAGAGGGCCTCTGCGGCCGCAGCAGGCCGGTCATGTTCCGGGGCGTGTGCACGGTCCTGACCAAACTGATCAACATCATCTATCCCAACCGGATGTACATGGGCAAGAAAGACTGCCAGCAGCTGGCGGTGGTCCGCCGGATGGTCAGGGACCTGAACTTCAACCTGGAAGTGGTCGGATGCGCTACCGTGCGGGAAGAAGACGGCCTGGCCAAGAGCTCCCGCAACAGCTACCTGAGTCAGGAAGAGCGGGAAGCGGCAAGAGTCCTGTCACGGACCCTGAGGGCTGCCCAGGAGAAGATCGCGGCCGGTCAGACGGACAGCCAGGAACTGATCGACTTCATGACGGCCGAACTGACCAAAGAACCCATGGCGGATATCGACTACGTGGAGGTGGTCGACGGACTGACCATGCAGCCCATCCCGGAAGTCCGCGAGGGCGATGTGATCGCCATAGCGGTCCGGATCGGGACGACAAGACTGATCGATAACTTCATCGCGGGCGATCCCCTGATCCAGCTGGGCTGATCCGGACCGGATCCGGAGGCGACCTGCGCAACCATTGAAAATACAACGACAGAGCGGCGAATGAACCCTAGGGTCCATTCGCCCTTTTTTCATTTTCGCCGCAAATGGACCGGTTCGGGGAATTGTCAGACTATTGAAAAATAATGATAATGGCCCCAAGAGGAATGAACCAAGAAAGGAGTGGTGTCAGCATGACAAGAGCAAGAAGATTATTGCTTCCGGCCCTGATCATCGCGATCGCGATATCGTTCACACCGATATTGAACTTCGCGGGCCTGGGTCCGGACCAGGCCTGGGCGGCAGCGAAAGTGAAGGCGCCCAAGAGCGTAAAGGTCAAAGTGGTCTCACAGACAGCCCTCAAGCTCAGCTGGGGAAAGGTCAAGGGAGCCAAGGGCTATACTGTCTATCAGAAGAAGGGAAGTAAGTTCAAGGCGATCAAGACCCTGAAGGCCAGGACTTTGACCGTGAAGAAACTCAAGGCCGGAACCAAGTACACATTCTATGTGAAGGCCTACGCTAAGAAAGGTAAGAAAAAGATCTACGGCAAGGCCTCCAAGAAGGTAAGCGCCAAGACCAAGGCAGCCCCGGTTGCAGCACCGACGGCCGTCTGCAAGAACGGCAAGTTCGTCGGAACCAAAGAAGAGTCCGGCGTCATGTCCTTCAAGGGCATCCCCTACGCCAAGGCTCCGGTCGGCGATCTGAGATGGCAGGCGCCCCAGCGTCCGGAAGACAGCACAGAGACCTTCCAGGCCACAGATTTCGGCCATCCGTCGGTGCAGGCCAACTACCCCCTGCCCGATCCGGCCCAGAACACAGTCAGCTGGGTCTTTGACGGATCCAAGTACACGGTCAGCGAGGACTGCCTGACCCTGAACGTCTGGACCAAGGATATAAACCCGGCGGAGAAGAAGCCGGTCATGGTATGGTTCCACGGCGGCGGATTCGTTGTAGGATCAACGACCAATGACGCATATCAGCTGGACAATTTCGCTAACAATGAAGATATGGTCATGGTGTCCTGCAACTACAGACTGGGACTCTTCGGCTCCGCGGACATGTCTCAGGTACCGGAAGGAGAGAAGTATAAGACGGAAGATTTCCAACAGTCGCAAAACCTGGCTTTGCTGGATGATATCAGAGCGCTGGAATGGATCCAGGAGAACATCGAAGCCTTTGGAGGAGACCCCGACAATGTGACCATCTTTGGTAACTCCGCAGGCGCGGCAGACATCACGATCCTGGCCACAGTAAACAACGAGAAGGTCCAGAATGGTGAACTGTTCAAGAGGGTGATCGCCCAGTCGGGAAGCATGTCCCTGTGTGTACCGGATGATGGCGGGAAATACACGAAGGAGCGGACAGACGAGGTCACCAAACTGATGGAACGTCTCGGCATGCTCGGCATCAATGTAGAGAATCTGGACGACCTGATGGCCGTTCCGGAAGACAAGATCATTGAAGCATATACCGGATACCCGACCAACAAGGGAAGACTGGTAGACGTCAACTTCTTTGATCCGACCGGAGAAGAATTCATCGCAGGCGCGGCTCTCTGCTACGACAATGTCTATACCCCGGTCTTCAAAGATGACGCAGGTCTGCTGCCCAAGGATCCCTATGATCTGGCGGCGGAAGGCCAGGGCAAGAACATCGACGTCATGTACGGAAGCAATCAGAACGAATGGAACTACTGGATCTGGGAGATGGCCTGCTTCGATCCGCCGAAAGACCCGGCAACCGACCCCAACCCGGTTCCCCTCATCGATCAGGACTACGCGACATATGCTTTCGGTATGATGACCCAGGAGAAGATGCCGGAGATCCAGGCGACCCTGACAGACGAAGAGAAGACAAAATACCTGCAGCCGTATATGGAGCTGCCGAGAGTGGCAGGACTGGAGAACAAGGACGCGCCGCAGAGATCTGATGAAGAATGGACTCAGCTGGCAGGCGCCTTCATGCCGGACTACGATCCGGAAAACCCGCTGCCTCTTGAAACGAAGATCAGCATCCTGAAGGACGCGGAGGAAAACCTCTGGAGAAACACCGAATTTGAAAACGACCTGGTATTCCGGGCTCCCGCCATCAAGGCCGCAGCGGCCCACGCGGATGCCGCAAAGGCTGGAAACACCGGGGCTAAGACCTACATGTACTACTGGGCCAAGGAAACGGATCAGAAGTACCAGAAGGCAGGCCACGCATCGGAGATCTCCTATGTCATGGGCAATCCCAATCACACCTGCTTCAGCGGAACGGTCGACATGGGATACTCCGCCAAGATCCAGGATATGTGGGCCAACTTCGCCAGGACCGGCGATCCCAGCATCGAGGGAGCTGAGTGGACAGAGTATGACAGCGCGAACAAGGCGACCATGACCATGGACCTGAACGATGACCTGGGTCTGGAAATGGTGAACGCTCCGTTCGACGATCAGTACCAGCTGATCGAGCCCCTGCTCAAGTATCATCTGAAATAAGCGGGCCGATACAGGCAAGCGGACAAAAAACGCTTCCGCATTTATACAACCCAAGCCGAAGGCTGCAGGACCGGATTTCCGTCCTGCGGCTTTTCGGCGTCTTCTGAAGCCTGGTGGAACTGTACGGTATTGAAATGATCCGGCGCCGCTGATAAACTTAATGCGAGGACTGGTGGTGACTGACATGATGAACGCATCTTTCTTCATATACCTGTTTGCAAGCTGCATCGGGGCGGCGATCGCGGCCCTGCTGCTTCTGACTTTTCGCGTGCAGTCAGACCGGGCGGCGTGGAAACTGCCCTTGATGCTCTTCGTGCTGTTCACCTTTCTGCTCTGCCTCCTGTATTTCGGAGAGCGTTTCTACACTGATAACTACGAAACGAAAGGCGGCTGGCCGCTGGGCGTACGGACGTTCAATGTCCTGCTGGGCTTCGGCCAGATCTTTGTCTGGTGCTGGTATCTGCGGGCAAAGGCCGGTATCCGCCAGCTCTGGATCCGGCGGGGGACCAACATCATCCTGACCCTGATCCTGGTGATCCAGCTGATCATTTACATGGCCCTTATGGACGAGCATTTTTTCATCGCCTCCGAAGGGATCCGCAGCGTAGCAACCGGGCTTTATATCCTCTTCATGATCCTTCAGCCGGCGGTCCTGATCGGGTACATGGTCCTCGTTCACCGCAGAGCCGGAGATAAAGAAGCCAGGATATATCTGAACGGGATTGGGATTGTGCTCGCGCTGGATTTCCTTTGGGGCTGTTTTTACGTACTCATGCTCTTCCGGGCAAGCCCCCTGCTGGACCAGGGCCTCTACGCCGGCTTCGATCTGGTCTCCCTGACCTTCCTTCTGATCAATCTTCTGGTGGCCCTCTACGTCTACCGGTGTGAGATCCGCCACATGATCCCCGGATCAGACGAGGAGCAAAGGCTGGAGCAGGCCCGGGCCATGACGGACGCCCTTCAGGAAGGGGGCCTTTCCCAGCGGGAGATCGAAGTGGCCCGGCTTTTGCTGGACGGGGAAAGCTACGATGAGATCGCGGAGGCCCTCAGCATCTCCAAATATACTGTCAAACGCCACGCCCATAACATCTATCAGAAGCTGGACGTTGCCAATAAAGTGGAATTGATCAACCGCTTCCGCCAGAAGTAGGAATTGCAAGGGATGAAGGCGGCTGTGGACCATAAAGGTCCATGGGCGCTTTTTTGTTTTTCGCGGCGGAGGATGAAAAATGGACCGGTTCGGGGAATTGGAAAATTGTCTGAAAAAAGTGAAAATAGACCCATAAACGAAAGGAGTGGTGTGTAATGACAAGAATCAAGAAGTTAGTTGTCCCGGTGATGATCGTGGCACTGGTCATCGCTCTGACCCCGCTGGCCGGGTTCGGAACGGGAGACGTATACGGCGCGGCCAAGCTGGCGGCACCGGCCAAGGTGACGGCGACCTCGTCCAATAAAGCCAAGGTCAAGATCACCTGGTCCAAGGTAGCCGGAGCCAAAGGCTACACGGTATACCAGAAAAAAGGAAGCAAGTTCAAGCCCGTAAAAACGACCAAGGGCAAAAGCGCTACCATCAAGAAGCTGAAGAAGAACAAGACCTACACATTCTACGTCAAGGCCTATCAGGGCAAGAAGAAGTACGGAGCAGCATCCGTCAAGGTAACGGCCCAGACCAAGGGCAGCAAGAAAAAGAACGTTACCAAAGTGACCCTGGCCAAGAAGGCCGCGACTCTGTACGCAGGTGAGAACCTGGCGCTGAAAGCCAAGCTGACCCCGGCCAAGAAGACCGTCTCCTCGAAGGTGACCTGGACTTCCTCCGATAAGGCAGTGGCAACAGTAAGCGCCAAGGGCGCGGTCACGGCAGTCGGCGCCGGAACAGCGACGATCACCGCCAGGGCCCACAGCGGCGTCCAGGCGACCTGCAAGATCACCGTGAAGAACGGCACTAAGGAAATGGCCGAGATCATGCAGGAAAACGCAGCCAAGATCAACCAAGTGGCCGATGAGCCCTTCGCCAAGGAAATGACCATGGATCTGGCTTACAAAGAAGGCCTCAATGACGAAGACACCATGTTCCGCGGCGGCGGCAGCAAAGCAGAAGAGGCAGCAGCAGATTATATCGTGGACAAGTACAAAGAGATCGGTCTTAAAGACCTCCTGAAAAAAAGAGTAACAGTCGATGGCTGGGAGACCGGCGAGAGCTACATGATCGTGGACGGCATGAAGATCGAAGACATGGTTTCCTACCAGGCGACCGGATCTCATAACCCAGACGGCACTCCGAATCCGGTGAAGGTCCGGGATGCAGAACAGGAAGACGAGAGCGGCATGGATACAGTGACCCTGCCGGAGGCTTCCTGGAACGATATGCAGATCGTCAACGTAGGAACCGGCACGGCTGCTGAATACGATGAACTGGAAGAAGCCGGCATCGATGTCACAGGCAAGATCGTCCTGGCGGCGGTCAACCAGTTCACAGAGAACTGGATCGACCAGCCCTACACCGAAGCCTTCTATCACGGAGCAGCGGCCATCGTGACCTACCAGTATCCGGAGGACGGCGCGGGCTACGGCATGTACAACCTGACCGAAGACGGAAGCATCGAATGTGATACCATCAATGTTCAGGATATCTGCGCACCGGACCTGATCCCCTGCGGCAGTATCTCCCCGACGGACGCGGCCAAGATCCTGGCTCTGATGCCTGCCGGAAAGACCGTTTCCAATGTCAAGTTCCAGCTGACCTGCAAGGTCACTCAGGGTACCGACGCATGGGTCGTTTCCGGTAAGATTCCGGGCAAGAATCACGACCAGCGGATCCTGATCGGCGGCCACTATGACAAGTACCACGGCGGCGTCAATGACGACTGTACTGCTGTCGCCCTGTCCACCGCCATCGGTAAGGCGCTGATCGATGCCAACTATCAGCCGGAGAACGATATCTACATCGTTGCTCACTGCGCAGAGGAATGGGGCCTGTCCGGTGCGGCGGATGACTGGGCTATGGGCTCCTGGCAGTATATCACCAAGGGTCATCCTGAGTGGCAGGGCTCTACGCTGGCCTTCATCAACTTCGAGATGCCGGCCATCAAGTCCGGCCAGACAGAAGGAACGATCCAGACCTCTTATGAGTTCAATACAGCCCTGCAGCAGCTGCTGGACGTTGACGGCGTTCAGGACGGCTACTACGCCGACGGCGTTGGCATCGCCAATGACCACAACATGGGCATGAGCGACTGCATCTCCTATCAGGAGAACGGCGTCCCCTGCATCATCAACCTGCCCGACTTCGATGAGCCGGTCGTAGATAATGAGGGCGACATCACAAGCGGAAGCTGGTTCATGGACAGATATCACACCAAGTACGATGACGAGAATACATACTCATCTGACCTGATGAAGTACGACATCGGACTCTACGGCGGCATTGCGGAGTTCATCGACACCAACCCGGCTCTGGAGCTTGATTTCACTGCCAGATGCGATGAGCTGGAAGCGGAAGCCGAGGATCTGGAAGCCTTCCTGCCGGAGGACCAGCAGGGAATGGCAGCCCGGTACAGAGATGACCTGGCGGCCTTCCGTGAAGCGGCTGACGCCCAGCTGGCCAAGGCACAGGAGCTCAATGCGGCTTACGCAAAGGCTGCCAAGGCCGGTGAGGACACTGCGGACCTCTACAAGCAGGGCGCGGAGCTGAACCAGAAGACCCTGAAGGCCTTCCGGACTCTGGAAGACGAAGAGATGGGCATCATCGGATCCGACACCTACATGGCTCTGCACACGACGGCAGTTGCCAGCATGGGAGCCATCCAGGCAGTGCTGCCTGATCTGGAGTCAGGTAACGTGACGACCGAGCCCATGGACGACTGCACCCTGGCGACCATCGCAAGCCTCAACGGAATGGCTGAGTTCACAGCCTTCTCCTACAGCAAGTTCTCCTATGATGAGCTGCAGAAGTCCATCAACTGTACCGATGAGCACATTCAGGACACCTGGGGCTACAATAAGGCCGTTCCGGTCGTCGATACCTACGCTGCCACGACAAATGTCCTGGCCCAGCTGGAGGAAGAGACTCCGGACTACAGCGCCTCCATCGACGGCTACAAAGCCGCGTATGCCGAACTCCAGACTAATCTTGTGAGCGTTCTCGGAAAGGAGATCAACGGATTCGGAGCCGCGATCGACGACCTGAAGTAAAATCACAAGTGCATCAAAAAACCATTCAGACCGGCGGGAATATAACCCGCCGGTTTCTTTTTGTGGTGACGTGCTCCCCCACCTACGCCTGACGGCTTAGAGGAGGGGGCTTCTCGTTCA
>CAMOZS010000026.1 GCA_946631075.1 uncultured Bacillota bacterium
GAATATCCGTCAATGGAATACGAGGGCAAGGAAACCTTCACCTATGTGAAGGCCGGAAACGGCACCCTGGAGCTTTCCGGAGACGCGCCGGAATGGATGCCGGACCGGATAGAGAAGATCTCCTCGAAGGAATACGATGAGATCCTGCACCCGGAAGGCTCCCTCTGGAAATAGCAAAAACTAAACTGCCGGTTTATTGACTTCGGACCGGCGGTTTTGCTATTATCGGTTTGTCCCCAACATGTGTGTTGTTGATTATTAGTTTAGTTAGGGATTCAAACGCTAATGACTACGTATGCGACAACAGACATGGAGGGGATTTTATTATGTCAGAAAAACTTCAAACACCAGTCATTCTTGAGAAGACCAGAAACGGCCTGCAGCAGGTCCGCATCATCGACGACATGCTGAGGAACCGGCAGATCAGTCTGCTGGGACCGGTCGACGAGGCCGCGGTCAACTCCCTCATTACCCAGCTCCTCTATCTGGAGCGGTCCGCCCCGGGTGAGGAGATTACCTTCTTCATCAACAGCGGAGGCGGAGAGGTCGGAAACGGCCTGGCTCTCTACGATGTCATGCAGAGCATCTCCAGCCCCATCCGTACAGTGTGCATGGGTCTGGCCGCCAGCATGGCCGCGGTCCTGTTCGCGGCAGGGGAGCACCGGCAGCTCTACGAGCACAGCCGCATAATGATCCACGACCCATCCATCTCCGGCAACCTGGTCTCCAAAGCCCTGGAGCTGCAAAGTCTGAGCGAAGACCTGATGCAGACCCGCCGGGCCCTGGCGGAGATCCTGGCCCGGCACACGGGAAGACCGCTGGAAGAAATCTACGAAAAGACCCGCGTCGATACCTTCTTTGACGCGGAGACCGCTATAGAGTTCGGCCTGGCCGATGAAGTCATCGGCAGGACCAGAGGAGGAAAGGAGTGACTGACATGACTAAACCATCGTACGCATCTCTCAGAAACCAGGGAACACGGATCCTGGCAAAAGGCGAATCCGTATCCAACGACAGCTTTTGTACAAGAAGGAACAACAACGACCTCATCATCGGTCCGACCGGTGCCGGCAAGACCCGTTACTACGTCAAGCCCAACCTGCTGCAGGCCAGCGAGAGCCTCATCATCACAGACACCAAAGGGAGCCTGTATGAAGAGGTCGGACCGGCTCTGCATGAGGCGGGCTACCGGGTCCTGCTTCTGGACCTGACCAACCCCAGGCGGTCCATAGGATACAACCCCTTCGACTTCATCCACTGTGATGAGGTGACCGGCCGCTATGACCAGAAGGACATCGCGACCATGGCCGAGATCCTGTACGGAGGCCAGTCCAACCGTCAGGATCCCTACTGGGACGACGCGGCAAAAGGGGTGCTGAGAAGTCTCATTGCCTGCCTTCTGGAGGGAACCAGAAAGAAAGACCACCGGATAAAAAACCTTATCCGCCTGTTGGAAAAGATCCAGGCCGGGGGCGAGGGAGCGAAGAAGTCCGAGTACGAAAAGCTGATGGAAAAGCTGCGCCATGATGACCCCCAAAGCTACGCGGCGGCCCAATACTACCTGGCCCTCAACGAACGGGTAGCCAGGACCGCGGGCTCCGTCAAGATGATACTGGGAGCACAGCTGTCCCAGTACGATTCGGAGGAGATCGCCTGCATTCTTGACCAGAAGACCCGGCTGAACATCCGGAGCATAGCAAAGAGGAAGACTGCTCTCTTCGTAACCATCAGCGACATGGACCGGGCCCATGACAAGCTGGCAAACCTCTTCTACGCCCAGGCTTTGCAGGAACTCTGCCGCTACGCCGACCGGGAGTGCAGGGACCACTGCCTGCCCATCCCTGTCCGGTTCATTCTGGACGACTTCGCGACCAACGCCCGCATCCCGGACTTCGACAAGCACATCTCCGTCATCCGCTCCCGGGGCATCGCTGTCAGCATCATCCTGCAGAGCCTGACCCAGCTGGACGGCATGTACGGTGAAGCGGCAGCCAGGACCATCGTGAACGGATGCGACACCATCCTCTACCTGGGGGGACAGGACCTGTCCACAGCCAACTACATCGGGACCAGGACCGACCTGCCCGATTACGACATCCTGACCATGCCCCTGGACAGGGCCTGGCTGCTCCTGCGGGGAGAGAAGCCCAGGCTGGTAAGGCGGTATGAGCTGACGGAGCACCCGCGCTACAGCTGTCTGGGAGAGAAGAATGGGGACGCTGCCGCCGGAGGAGCACAGGATAGACTGGACAAGAAACTGGAAATGGCAGGCTGACCCTGCGGAAGAGGAGGATGCAATGACAAGCAAACAAAAGTCCAAGCCGTCACTGGACAAGCTGCTGAAGCAGGTCCAGGACATGGAGGAGCACGAATACGAATACGATGACGATTCCCGGATGAGTGAGATCAGCTTCCTGGCAAAGGGCGCCCGGAGGATCACCATAGACCAGTTCTACCGGAGTGTCTTCGAGACCAACCAGGAAAGGTTCGTGAAAAAGAGCCGCAGTTACATCAGAAGCTGCCAGGTCTGGCTCGCCGGCTGCCTGCAGGCGGTGCTCCCGGAGACAGACACCCACGAAACCACGATGCGGGAGCTGGCCGGACAGATCGCCCAAAGGCTGGACCGGCCGGACCTGACTGCTGAGGAGCGGTCGCTCTGGAAGGAAGTCTGCCTTTTCCTGACCTGGCAGATGCAGGAGGACCATAACTATCCGAAGAGCCGGGCTGCAGCCCTGAAGGCCCGGGAGACTTTCCTGCAGACAAGACTTCCCCGCATGCACCAGAGGGTAAAGGCCTTCCGGGAAAGGGGGGAGATGACCGCAGAAGAGGCGGACACCAGGCCAAGTCTTGAGGAGCTTCTGGGGGAGCAGGACCCGGCCCTGAACTTTTTCATGCACGGAGCATTCATGTGGAGCACCGAGTACTGCTGCAGGATCTGGATGGCCGCCAGGCAGCCGGGACTTACCAGCAACCCCTGCGAGCTCAGAGGCTTCACCCGAAGGATGGCCGAGCTGGCCGGAGACAACCTTTCCTATGGATGGAGCATGACACAGTTCGCCAGAGAGCTGACCCGAAGGGCCCTGGAGAAAAGAAATGACATCGGCAGAGGCTCCGGCCCGGAGAATACAGAAGGGATGGAAGCCTGCTGCGAGTGGATCCGCCTGATGGCGGACAGAAGCTGATGATGGAGACAAGAGGAAGGGGGAAGAGGAATGAGATACTTTGAACTGGAAGCGGTCATCGAGACCCAGGCCTACTATGGGCACATCCTGCCGGATTACTTGCTGAGCCGGGAGCACGCGGCAGGGGAGCGCGCGGAAGTGAACTATGCCGGAGGGGAGCACGCCGGGAGCATCCCGGACGACGGGAAGATCCTGGCCGAGGTCGTGAACTCTTCCCCGGCCCCGGGACGGGGTGTATCCTGCCTGCTGGTGGGAAGCCGGCGGAGCAAGCTGACCATCGCCGCAGCCATCGATGACCCTGCGCGGGGGATCAGCGGACCTGTCTGCTCCTGGCTCTGCAGGGGCCTGGATCTCCAGCGGGATGAGATCCGGATGGCCCGTACGGAAGAGATCACCGGCGGGGGCTTCCTTTCCCTCCTTGAGCAGGCGGTGGAAGCAGGACTCTGCGGCGAAAGTACTGTCCGGTCTTTGCGGGATCTGGCCCCGGAGACAGGGAGCGGGATCCGGGAGTTTGTCGTGCCGGACATAGAGGCAGACCCTTCCGGGCTGGAAAAGAAGCTGGAAGGGGAGCTGGATGATATGATGGCCGATGGGTCCCTCAGGGCCGAGGTCGGCCGGATCCTGTCTCCCGAAAACCGGCTGGAATTCCTGGGCCATCCGGTCCATTACCGGGTCCGGGCCCGCTCCTGCGGAGGCGCTGCCGCCATCTGCAGGCTTCTGATAAAAAGCCTCTATGCCCGGGGCCGGCTGCAGAGCCGGCGCAGCCTCCTGGTATCTGCGGACCTGCTGCTGGCAAAGCAGGGGTGGGAAGGACTGGAGGAGGCCCTTTCGGACATCCGGGGCGGAAGCTGCGTCATCCTGGCAGGAGGAGGCTCCGGCAGGGAGAGAAAAGAACGGATGCAGGCGCTGCAGGCATGGCAGGACCTGATCGCAAGGCATCACTGGGACGTCCTGTTTTTCGCGGCGGACCCGGAGAGACCGGACCGGGAGCAGGCGGACCTCTTCCGCTGGATGGGAGGCTGGCTTGAGATGATCCCGGTGAAGGAAGGCTCGGGCAGCCGGGCCCAGGCCATCCGCGCCCTCAAAAAGCGCCTGCCCGCAGACAGACACCATCTGGCGGAGGAACTTCTGCCTCATCTTGACCGGTATACGGTGACCGACCTGATCGAGGCAGCCGGCCGCAGCCGCCAGAGGTGGCTGGTCAGAGATGCCTATCCGGCCTACGACGGGGCAGGGGCCGGCCGGGAGCGAAGCCGGACGGAAGGTCATGCTCCGGGGACAGCAGGGGAGCATGCTCCGAAAACAGAGGCGGAGCATGGCCTGAAGACAGGAGCGGAGGCCCATACTGCCCGTCAGGAGCTTGGCCGGCTGATCGGCCTGGACCAGGTGAAGGAAACAATGGAGGACCTTCTGGTCGCAGGGTCCATGGCAAGGCGGCGGATGGAGGCAGGCCTTCCCTTCGTCCGCCCGGCCATGCACATGGTCTTCTCGGGAAATCCGGGTACCGCGAAGACAACAACGGCAAGGCTGGCCGCCCGCCTGCTCTTTGAACAAGGCATGCTGGAGAGCCCCAAGCTGGTGGAATGCGGCCGCAGCCAGCTGGTGGGAGAGTATGTAGGCTGGACTGCGAAGATGGTAAGGGACCGGTTCGAAGAAGCAAGCGGAGGAGTCCTGCTCATCGATGAAGCCTATTCGCTGGCAGAGGACAGCGGCAGGTTCGGCCAGGAAGCCATCGATGCCATCGTGCAGGAAATGGAGAACCGGAGGGAGAACACAGCGGTCATCTTCACCGGATATCCGGAAAAGATGGACCGTTTCCTGGACCAGAACGAGGGCCTGCGCAGCAGGATCCCCTTTCACATCCACTTCCCCGATTACAGTCAGGAGGAAATGGAGGCCATTCTGACGCGGATGGCGGAGGACCGGGGATATAGGCTCACGCCGGCGGCCAGGAAGGAGGCATCCTCCATCATCGCATCCGCCCGGAAGGCGAAGGATTTCGGCAACGGCCGCTTCGCCCGAAACCTCCTGGAGCAGGCGGTGCTCTGCCAGGGAAGGCGGTTGGAAGATGCCGCAAAGGCTGGACGGGAGCCCGGCCTAAAGGAGCTGATGACGGTCCGAAAGGAAGACCTGCTGCGGGCGGGAGACCGTCTTCTGCAGGCTGCCGCAGAGGAAAAGAAGCTGATCGGCTTTCAGGTCCGGGCCCGGGAAGCAGGACCAGGCAGCCGGGAAGCAGCCCCGGACAGCCGGGGAAGATCGGCGTAACAATGCCGGACAAATAGTGTAAAATAAGACATGACATGAAACGAAGAAGACGAAAGGAGAAGGTCATGATCTGGTACAAAGAAGATAAGGAGGCTCTGCGGAAGCAGATCACCGATGAGAGGCTGGAGAGATTCAACCGGGGAGGCGGCGCCGAGAACTTTCTGAAGGCGCTGATCCAGAGACAGGCGGGAGCATATGACGTATTCTCTCCCGATGTGGATTACGGCATCGACCTGATCGCCCTGGACCGCAGGAGCGTCGTGGACGAAGAGCCGAAGATGTATTTCTTCCAAGTGAAGTCCACCCACTTCAAGGCACCCCTGGGAGGGGGAGATGAAGAGGGCCGGCCGGCCATCCCCTTCGGGATCAAGATCGCAGAGTCATCCTTGAACCTGATGAAGGGCCGCCGCAACTTCGCCCTGGTCGTCATGCTCTACAACAATGAGGAAGGGGTAAAAGGCGGCGAGAGCGCGGCCGCAGTCATGAAGGATATGGTCTATCCTTTCATGGACACCACGGATATGCCCCTCATGTACTTCTGGATCGACGGAGAGGACCTTCTGGAATATTCCATGGCGGTCAACAAGGGGAAGGAACATGACCTGGTCGCCGATGAAAACAAGAAAGACTCACCTCTGGGGACCTATTTCTGGATCAACGGGAACCTGATCCTTCCGGAGAAGGACTCGGAAACACAGAATCCCTACATCGTGCTCCAGAAGGAAATGGGCGAGCGAAAGAGCCCCATCTATTACGTGGGAGTCAACAGCACAGGCCCGGATGCCGGTAGCCACTTCAGCATCCGCAGGTTCCTGGAAAGCAGGTGACTTCATGATTCCATTTTTCACTCCGCTGGGTTATTATAGAAGCAGATAATCTGAGAAAGCGAGAGTGAAAAACAAAGATGAATATGTTTCTTGTGTTCTATATCGGGATCCCGGCCCTGGCCCTGGCGGCGGGCCTGCTCAGCTGGTTCCGCAATCAGACCCTGACGACAGTGTTCAATATCCTGATGCTGGTCGCGGTCCTGGCCGGAGCAGTCTGGACCATGATGGGCCATCACGGATGGATCCATATCCTCAGCTTCATCGCCCTGACCATCTTCGGCAACCTGGCCGGGGTCTTTCTGGTCAGCAAGGGAAGAAGATAAAGAATGAATACCCGGACCAAAGCCATTCTTGCCGTGATCACCGGCAACACCATATTCGGCTTCAGCTTTATCTTCTCCAAGATGGCCCTGCAGATCACCGTACCCAGCGTCCTGATCGCGGTCCGTTTCCTGACCGCCTTCGTCTGCCTGAACCTGATCGTATTGATCGGCCGCAGGATCCGGATCCCGGACCATACGCAGGAAGGGACGGGCAAGACCCGGCCCCTGGTCAGCTTTTCCCTGAAGGGAAAGCCCCTTCGCTATGTTCTCCTGCTGGCCCTCTTTCAGCCTATTCTCTATTTCCTGTGCGAAAGCTACGGGATCGTATATACCTCGGCAGCCTTTGCCGGGACCATCATCGCGGTCATCCCTGTGGCCGGGATCGTCTTTGACGTGCTGATCATGCGGTCGGCGGTCCGGCGGCGGCAGGTGGTCTGCGCCATCCTGTCCGCGGTTGGAGTCGCCATCACCACCATCGGCGCCGAGGGGATGAAGTCCTCGGTCCTGGGCCTTCTGATCCTGCTGGGAGCCGTCGCTTCCGGCGCTCTTTTCTATGTTTTCAGCAAGAAGTCCGGTGACCACTACAATCCCCTGGAGCAGACCTATGTCATGTTCGCTCTGGGCAGCGTGGTCTACACGGTCTTCGCCCTGGTCCAGTGCCGGGGACAGTATGATGAACTGATCTTCTCAGCCTTTGCCCAGCCTGCCTTTGTGGGAGGAGTCCTGTATCTTGCCGTCCTCTCGTCGGTGACGGCCTTCGTCGCCCTGAACTACGGCACTGTCCGGATCAGCGTCTCGGAGGCGTCGATCTTCGCCAACCTGACTACGGTCATTTCCATCGCGGCGGGAGTCTTCTTCCTCCACGAGTCCTTCTCCCTCTTTCAGGTCGCCGGAGCCGCCATCATCATCGGCAGCGTCTACTTTGCCAATAGACCGGACAAGACCGGTGTGCTATAATCGGGACAAAGCGGCGAAAGCCGCGCGGAGGGGACCATGAAGATCGGATTTATAGGCGCGGGCAAGGTCGGCTGCAGCCTGGGCAAACTTCTGGCCGGGCGGGGGCTGACCGTCGCCGGTTATTATGACAGCGACAGGGAGGCGGCAGACGAGGCGGCCCGGTTCACGGATTCAGCCAGCTTCAGTGATATGCAAAGGCTGGCGGAGGCCGTTGACATTCTCTTTCTTACGGTTCCCGACGGGCTGATCAGACCCGTATTTCTTGACCTTGCCAGAAGCGGGGCAGACCTTGACGGAAAGCTGATCTGCCACTGCAGCGGAAGCATCTCTTCCCGGGAAGCCTTTGATGGGATCCGGGAGACCGGCGCCTTCGGCTACTCGGTCCATCCCCTGTTCGCGGTCAGCAGCCGCTTCGAGACTTATAAGGAACTGGGGGAGGCTTTCTTTTCTCTGGAAGGAGACCCATCGCGAATAGACGATATGTCCGCTCTTCTGACTCAGGCAGGCCTGCGTTTTCAGATCATCGACCCCTCGGCCAAGACCAGGTACCACCTGGCGGCGGTTTACGCCAGCAATCTTGTCTGCGGCCTGATCGGCGAAGCCAGCCGGCTCCTGCAGGAATGCGGATTCGGGGAGGAGGACGCCATCAAGGCCCTGACGCCCCTGATCCAGGGTAATGTGGACCACGCCCTGGCGGCTGGACCGGTCCGGGCCCTGACCGGACCGGTGGAGCGGGGAGATGTGACCACACTGGAGAAACACCTTTCCGTCTGCGAGAAGGCGGAAGACCGCCAGCTCTACCTGCTTCTTTCGCGGAAGCTGCTGGACCTGGCCAGGGTCAAGCATCCCGAGCGGGACTACACAGAACTGGAAGACTACATCAGCGGGAGGTATCATGAGCATCTATAAGAAATGGAACGATATAAGTTTGATCCTGCGGATCCTTGGAGGGCTGGTCATAGGAGTCATCCTGGGACTTACGGTCCCGGGGCAGACCTGGATCGCGATTTTCGGCGACCTCTTCGTCGGCGCCCTCAAGGCCATCGCGCCGGTCCTGGTACTGATCCTGGTCGCCTCATCCCTTGCCAACGCAAGGGGCGGCAACGGAAGGAAGTTCCGGACCGTGATCTTCCTCTACCTGCTCAGCACCCTGAGCGCAGCCGTGCTGGCAGTCATCATCAACTTTTTCGTCAAAGTGAAGGTCCCCCTGGAGGGGGCGGCCGCGGCCGAGGGCTATGAGGCCCCGTCCGGCATGACCGAGGTCATCGGCAACCTGCTTCACAACATAGTCGCCAATCCCCTGGACGCGGTCATGAACGCCAATTACCTGGGGATCCTCTTCTGGGCAGTCGTCCTTGGCCTTGCCCTCAAGGCCGCGGCTCCGGCCACCAAGATCTGGCTGTCCGACCTGGCCGACGCCGTCAACAAGGTGGTCCGCTGGATCATCAGCTTCGCTCCCTTCGGGATCCTGGGCCTGGTCTTCAACGCCGTGTCCACCAGCGGGCTGGAGATCTTCCAGACCTACGGCAAGCTGGTCGGGGTCCTGGTCTGCACCATGCTGATCGCGGCCTTCCTGCTGAACCCGGCCATCGTGACGGTCGTTCTGCGCCGCAACCCCTATCCCCTGGTCCTCCACTGCATCAAGAACAGCGGCGTCACCGCCTTCTTCACCAGAAGCTCCGCGGCCAACATCCCGGTCAACATGGAGCTTTGCAAGGACCTGGGACTGGATGAGGATATGTATTCCGTTTCCATTCCTCTGGGAGCGACCATCAACATGAACGGGGCGGCCATCACCATCACCACCTTCGCCCTGACGGCGGCATTCACCACCGACGTCCAGGTCACCCTGCCCCTGGCCATCCTGCTCTGCGTTATCGGAGCTTTTTCGGCCTGCGGCGCTTCCGGCGTGGCCGGCGGTTCCCTGCTTCTGGTGCCCATGGGATGCTCCCTCTTCGGGATCCCGACGGACATCGCCATGCAGATGGTCGGCATCGGCTTCATCATCAGCGTCATCCAGGATTCCATGGAGACCGCTCTCAATTCCTCCGGCGACGCTATCTTCACCGCCACCGCCGAATTCAAAGACTGGAAGAAACAGGGCAGAGACCTGCCTTTGTGAGAAAAGACAGATTTCGCACAATCCCTTCTGTTGCATTGTCGGAAGCAGTGGCATATACTGACATTGTATAAATATTGAACATCTGACAGGAGGGAGCAATGGAACAGGATAGCAAGGCGTATATCGCAGGGTATATCGAGCGGGCGCGCAAGGCCCAGGAAGCATTCGAGAAGATGAGCCAGGAGGAGGTCGACAGGGCTGTGCAGACCATCGGCCGGGTCGTTTATGAGAACGCCGAGTATCTGGCTCAGATCGCCGTGGAAGAGACCGGCATGGGCAACGCGGAGGACAAGTTCGCCAAGAACCGTCAGAAGGCGGGCATCGTCTGGAACAACCTGCGGGGCAAGAAGTCCAGAGGCATTCTGGAGACCGACGAGAAGACCGGGATCACCACCGTGGCCAAACCGGTAGGCGTCGTCGCGGCCATCACTCCCTGCACCAACCCGATCGTCACCCCCATGAGCAACTCCATGTTCGCTCTCAAGTGCGGCAACGCGATCATCATCACCCCTCATCATAAATCCGTCCGCTGCAGCACCAAGACCGTTGAAATGATCAACGCGGCTCTGGCGGAGCAGGGATATCCGGAGAACCTGATCCAGATCCTGGACCAGCATTCCAGAGAGAATACCCGGAACCTGATCTCCATGGCAGATGTGGTCGTCGCTACAGG
The DNA here is from genome assembly GCA_946631075.1 of uncultured Bacillota bacterium. Lineage (GTDB taxonomy): Bacteria > Bacillota > Clostridia > Peptostreptococcales > Anaerovoracaceae > Lentihominibacter. The sequence continues at coordinate 10,350 of CAMOZS010000026.1, forward strand.
CGGGGCCGGCATGGTGAACGCAGCCTACAGCTCCGGCCGTCCGGCCCTGGGCGTAGGAGCCGGCAATGTCCAGTGCATCATCGACGAAGGATACGACTTCAAGGAGGCCGTTCCCAAGATCATCAAGGGAAGATCCTATGATTACGGAATCATCTGCAGCGCCGAGCAGAGCGTGATCTGCCCGGACAGCGAATTCGACCAGATCATGGACGAGTTCCGGGCGGAAGGCGCATTTGTCGTAGACAACGCAGAGGACCTGGAGAAGGTCCGCGGCGCCCTCTTTGAAGACGGCAAGACCAACCGCCACAGCGTAGGCCAGTCCTGTCAGAAGGTGGCCGAGCTTGCCGGCATCGAGATCCCGGAGGACACTAAGGTCATCGTCGCCGTAGCGGAAGGGACCGGCCTGACCGACGCCCTGGGCGGGGAGAAGATGGCTCCGGTCATCGCGGCGTACCGTTACAAGGACCTGGATGACGCCATCCGGATCGCGGCGGAGAACCTGGAGAAGGACGGCAAGGGCCACAGCGTTTCCTTCCATACAGACAGCGAGGAACACATCGCCAAGGTAGCGGAGAGCCTCTGCGTTTCCCGTTTCGTCATCAACCAGTGCAGCTCCAACAGCGCCGGCGGCAGCTACTTCAACGGGCTGAACCCGACCAACACCCTGGGCTGCGGCAGCTGGGGACACAACAGCATTTCCGAGAACCTGAACTACACCCATCTGATGAACGTGTCCCGGGTCGCCCGGTTCATGCCGGACAACCACGTGCCGACCGACGAGGAACTGTGGGGATAAGGGCCTGGGAAGGCAGCAGAACACAGCTTGAACAGATAGGAAAAATATGGTAAACTATGGTCACGAAGATCGCCGAAAGGAGTATCATCGTGACCATTCTTTATGTCAAAACCATTGCCGCCATCGCCATGGGCTTTCTGGCCGGGCAGCTGGCGGTATACATATTCAACCGGATGCCGGCAAGCTGGCTGTGCGACTACGGGCAGGAGCCGCCGGAGATCCTGACGGACAGGCAGGTCCAGAGGATCAAAGGCTGGCCCTGGCGCTGGATCTACAGCGGGGGTCTGGCCTGCCTTTGCCTGCGTCTTGTCTATACTGAGATCCAGCATCCGCCGGCCGGTTTCGACGGCCTTCCCCCCGACTATGTCCAGCTTCTGGGCCAGTGCCAGTTTGAGATGGCCGGTCTGATCGCCTGCTGGACCATGCTGATCATCGGCCTGGCCGACCTCAAGTACATGATCATTCCCGACCAGTTCGTCATCATGCTGGCCATCGCCGGGATGGGCTTTCTCCCTTTTCACGATAGCCTGCTCCAGCCTTTGGGCGGACTTGCCGCAGGGGGAGGGGTCATGCTGCTGGTGGCCCTGCTGGGCAAGCTGGCCTTCCGCAGGGAAGTCATGGGCTTCGGGGACGTGAAGCTGGCGGCCGCCATGGGTCTGGGCCTGGGCCTTCGGGGGATGATCTTCGCCCTTGCCGCAGCCTCGGTGGTCAGCGGATTCGCCGCCGCCGCAGGGCTTGCCCGGGGGAAATACCGGAAGTTCGACATGCAGCCCTTCGGCCCCTTCCTGACCGGAGCGGGTATATTTTACGTTTTCATTGTATGGCCATTTATGGTATGATTGTTAGATGAAGAATATACTTCTCACAATCGCATATGACGGCTCCCGTTTTCACGGATGGCAGCGGCAGCCGGAGGACGTGACGGTCCAGGGATATCTGGAACAGACCTTCTCCAGGCTTTTCGGCCGGCAGATCCTGCTCAACGGGACCAGCCGGACCGACGCGGGCGTCCACGCCCTGGGCCAGAGAGCCAGCTTTCGGGCGGATATCAGCATCCCCACCGATCGGCTCGCCCGGGTGATGAACAACGCCCTTTGCGGCAGGGAAGAGGGTTCCTTCGCCCTGGCTCCGGTCCGGATCCTGGAGGCGAAGGAGATGGAGGAGGACTTCCACGCCCGCTTTGACAGCAAGGGCAAGAAGTACATCTACCGGATCAGCCTTTCGGACCAGCCGGACATCTTCCGCAGAAACTACGTGTATTTTCCGATGCACAGGGGCTTTCAGGGGCCGCTGGATCCGGAGGCCATGCAGGAAGCCGCGGCCATGCTGATCGGCACCCATGACTTCAAGAGCTTCGAGAGCTCCGGAGGAACGCCCAGGGAGAGTACTGTGCGGACCATCTTCGACGCCGGAGTGCGGCGGGCCGGTGAGTCTGCGGACGCTGCAAAGGCTGGCGCCAGGGATGATGAGCTCCTGTTCGAAGTCAGCGGCGACGGATTTCTGTACAATATGGTGCGGATCCTGACCGGGACCCTGGTGGAGATCGGAGCCGGCCGGAGAGATCCGGAGGATATGAGAAGGATCATCGAATCAAAAGACCGGCGGATGGCAGGACACACTGCCCCGCCCTATGGATTATATCTGGCGGAGGTTTATTATGGCACATCACCACTTTGGGGATACCAGACCTGACTGGGACGAATATTTCATGGAGTTCGCTGTGCTGACGGCGAGACGGTCCACCTGTCTTCGCAGACAGGTCGGGGCGGTCATCGTCCAGGACAAGCATGTGATCGCGACTGGCTACAACGGCGCGCCGAAGGGTCTGGAGCACTGCGCTGAGCGGGGCGGCTGCCTGAGAGAGGAGCTGGGAGTGAAATCCGGCGAAAGGCATGAGCTGTGCCGGGCTCTTCACGCGGAGCAGAACGCCATCATCCAGGCGGCGACTCTGGGACACAGCATCGAAGGCGCATCGATCTACATCACCCACCAGCCCTGCGTGATCTGCGCCAAGATGATCATCAACGCGGGCATCGAAAGGATCGTTGTCCGGGAGGGATATCCGGATGAGCTTTCCGTCCAGATCCTCAAAGAAGCAGGACTGAAAATCGTCATGTTAGGAGAGAAAGATTGACAGCAACCAGTTTCCAGGTCTGGGGTCCTTTGGTCCTGGCCGCGGTCGTTACCTGCGTGCTGACACCCCTCGCGGTGTGGTTCGCGCCCAAGATCGGAGCCATGGATATCCCGAAGGACGCCCGCCGGGTCCACAACAAGCCCATGCCCCGGTTCGGGGGAGCGGCCATATACGTCGGAATGATGACTTCGCTGTCGGTATTCGCCCTGAACGGCAGGGGGGTGCTGCCGATCATGATCGGCTGCACCATCATCTACGCCCTGGGCCTCATCGATGACCTGACCGACATGAAGCCTATCGTGAAACTCGCCGGACAGCTGCTGGCAGCCACGGCGGTATTTGCTATGGGCGTTCGGATCACCTTCGTGAAGATCACCATCATCGACCTGCTCTTCACCAGCGGCCACCCCATCCTGTTCGGCAATGTCATCGACTACATCGTGACGGTGCTCTGGCTGGTGGCCATTACCAACGCGGTCAACCTGATCGACGGCCTGGACGGCCTGGCCGCAGGGATCGCGGCTATCTCCGCCCTCTGCATCGCCTACGTTGCCTATATCCACGGCTATGAACTTCCCACCATGCTGATGATGGCGGTCGCCGGATCGGCTCTGGGATTTCTCCCCTTCAACTTCCATCCGGCCAAGATCTTCATGGGGGACGGCGGTTCCCAGCTCCTGGGCTTCGCCATCGCGGCCTTCTCTGTCCAGGGTACGGTCAAAGGGGCGACCATCATGGTCGTGCTCCTGCCGGCGCTGGTCCTGGGACTTCCCATCTTTGACACCCTCATGGCCATCATCCGCAGAACCAGCCGGCATCAGTCCATCAGCACCGCCGACAAGGAGCACCTGCATCACAAGATCATGAAAGCCGGATTCGGCCAGA
>CAMOZS010000027.1 GCA_946631075.1 uncultured Bacillota bacterium
CCGGGAACTCAATAAGGTTGGATCGGAACAATGAAGCGGCTGATCCTGCAAATAGCCGTGCTCCTGATGCGGCTGGTCTACACCCCTCTGAAGCTGAGAAAAACGCGGGACAAGATCACCATCATCTCCCGGCAGAGCGACAGCCCATCCGTCGATATCAAGCTCCTGACCGATTATCTGCAGCTGAGATATCCGGACATCGAATGCGTCGTCCTTTGCCGTCTCATCGGCAAGGGCCTTGGGGGCAAGATCGGATACGTCCTCCACATGGTCCGGCAGATGGCCCAGATCGCCTCATCCCGTGTCGTGGTCCTGGACGGCTACTGCATCGCGGCCTGCGTTCTCCGTCACAAGCCGAAGACGAAGATCATCCAGATGTGGCACGCGGCGGCAGCGGTCAAGAAGTTCGGCTATCAGACCATCGGCAAGTCAGGGGGCCACAGCTCCGTGGTGGCCGAGGCCATGCACATGCATGAGAATTACGACTACATTCTCTGTCCCAGCCGGGAGACGGGACGGATCTTCTGTGAAGGCTTCAACGCCTCTACCAACAAGCTGGTGTACCTGGGTCTTCCCAGGCTGGATCTGGTCTGGGATTCTTCAGGAAGCGGCGATTCGGTCCGCAGCAGATTCGGGATCCCCGCCGATAAGGAGATCCTCCTCTATGTTCCCACTTTCCGGAAGGGGAAGCCGGTTTACATGAAGGAACTGGTCCGTTCCATCGATCCCGAAAGGTTCGTCCTTGCGGTCCGCCTCCATCCTCTGGATCAGGCGGAAGAGATGACGGATGCCCGGCAGAGGGGACTGCAGGTGATCAGGGACTCCTCCCTGACTACCCAGGAATGGATCCGGGCCTGCGACAGGGTGATCACCGACTATTCCGCCCTCGGGGTCGAAGCGTCCCTGACGGGCAAACCGATCTACTTTTATCTCTATGATATTTCCGAATATGAACGGTCGACGGGTCTGAACGTGGATCCCCGGCAGGAGATGCCTCACGCGACGGCCATCACGGGTCTGCAGCTGTCGGATCTTCTGGCCGGACCATATGATTTCGATGAACTGCGGAGGTTCCGGGACAAATACATCACCGTCGATACCGATGCCTGTACGGCCAGACTGGGGGATTTTATCTATGGACTTATTAAAGAAGTATCTCAGGAAGTTTCTGATGCGCCATCCCAAGATGAGGGTCCGCGTCCGTGAAGTTCATGTTGCCCTGAAACAGAGCAAATACAGCAAGGCGGCCTCCAAATATCAGATCGATGACAAGCTGGTCATCTTTGAGACCTTCATGGGCAGGCAGTACGGGGACAACCCCCGGGCCATCTATGAATACATGCTCAGCGATCCCCGCTTCAGCGATTTCCGCTACGTATGGGTCCTGAATGATCCGGACAAGGTGAAGGAATTTCCCCAGCTGGAGAAGGCCGGGATCGTGGGACTTCGTTCCAAAGGATACTACGAGGCCTACGCTCAGGCCAAATACGTCATCACCAACTCCAACCTGGACTACGGCATCATGAAGAGGGAGGGCCAGATCTTTCTGCAGACCTGGCACGGAACCCCCCTCAAGAAACTCCGCTGCGATATCGAGGCACAGGACGGAAACGCCCTCAATTCTCTGGAGGAGATCCGCAGCAAGAACAACCTGGACGTGGTCCGCTACGACTATTTCATCGCCCCGTCCCGGTTCGCCGCGGAAAAGTTCGCCAGCGCCTTCCGGCTGACGGCTCTTGGCATGGAGAAGATCCTGATCGAGACCGGCTATCCCAGAAACGACCTGCTCTATCACTTCGATGAGGCTTTCGTACGGGAGCAGAAGCAAAAGCTGGGCATTCCCGAGGACAAGAAGGTCATCCTCTACGCGCCCACCTTCCGTGACAACCAGCACAACGGAGCCGGCTATGTGTATGACCTGGCTCTGGATTTCGACCGCCTGCGCCGGGAACTGGGAGATGACTATGTCATCCTGCTCAGGGTCCACTATTTCGTGGCCAGACAGTTTGACTTCGACCAGGCCAGGGGATTCGTCTACGATGTTTCCTCCCTGGACGACATCACCCCTCTGTACACGATCGCGGATCTTCTGATCACCGACTACTCCAGCGTTTTCTTCGACTACGCCAACCTGCGCCGGCCCATGATCTTCTACATGTACGACCGGAAGGAATACGCCGATGACATCCGGGGCTTCTATATCGACCTGGATGAGCTGCCCGGCCCGATCGTGGAGAGGGAGGAAGACCTGATCCCGGCCATCCGCCAGGCAGAGGAGACCGCTGCCCTCTACAGGGACAAGTACGAAGCATTCCATAAAAAATACAACCCCCTGGATGACGGTGACGCCAGCCGGAGGGTCGCGGAGATCCTGTTCTGATAATTATTTGACCTTCTGAAGAGTGACCGCCATGCCGGTCTCTTCATCATCATAATCCCATTCCGAATTATCGATGGTCAGTTCGCAGTATTCGCCGAAGAAGAGCTTGCCGCTCATCAGCTCGCTCTTGTAGGCAATGCCGCTGCTGACCTTTTTCCATGTGCCGTTGATCTTTTCTTCTCCGTCGCTGAGATCAGCGCTGAAGGTACCGTCCTTGTTGATCTTCAGGGTCAGGTTGCCGTAAAGATTATAGGCCTCTTCAGTATCAGCCCGCCAGGTGCCGTAGAAATTCTTCTCGTCCTTGTTCTTGAGAGCGGCTTCCTGTTTCAGGGCTTCCAGCTCCGCGTCGGACATCTCCGCGTAGGGATCGGTCTCATAGGAGAAATCATCTTCCTCATCAGAGACGGGCGCGGTCTGTTCTTCGGCAGCAGTGCCGGTATCGTCCGCGCCGGCGGTGTCTTCTTCGGATGATCCGCAGCCAAAGAGGAGCAGGGACGCGGATACGGCCAGGAGCAGCATCAGGACAGCCAGTTTGTTTGTTTTGTTCTTGATCATCTTGCAGTTACCTCCCTGTGTGTATTAAATCATAGAAATGTGATCATTCGGTGATCTCATAGACATCGACGTCATGGTTGGAGAAACACAGTTTATAATCCGGGCCGGACAGGTCTCCGGCGTCGGTGAACCGCTTGGATACCACCACATAGTCGATCCCCAGCTTCCGGGCCAGATCTCCCCGCTCCTCATCGGCCGCGTCGAAGAAACGGTCGTTGGTCTTGATCCGGTCAAGCCGCTTCTGCCAGTCTCTGGCCGGAAGATTGTATCCGGCCCCGGCCAGGTAGCAGATCCGGTTGGAATAGTCGGCGTAGAGGAAGAAGCGGTTGTCCCAGCGGTCGGTCACGTCGAACTTCTTGGGAGATACGGAGTAGTAGCGGTCGGTGGCCAGCAGGGCGTCTCTCGGCGTGTTCTCGTCGATCCAGCGCATGGCCCTGTATTCCTGCTGGCTCATGGACTTGTATTTGTTTCCGCCAGCGTCCGGGTCGGCGGAATCGATGGCCTCGCCTGCCTGGGAATACAGGAAGCTGGCCAGTCCGACAGCGGACAGGACCAGGGCCGCCGCGAAGAGGAAGCGGACCAGCTTCATCAGGATCCCCCGATTCTCTTCCATGTCCTCGAAGAACCAGAAGGCGATCAGAGGAGCGAAGAAGACAGTCACGAAGCCGAAGTAGATCTGACTGTGGCCGTGGTAGTTGAGGATCATCATGGCGATGAAGCCTACCAGGACCGCCGCGTAGACCACCACTCTGGCGAAGTCGAACTCCCTGCGGCCGCTGAGGACCAGGAAGAGCTCGCGGATGTATCCGATCACAAAGGGCAGGAAGAAGGCGGTCAGAAGGCAGAGAGCGAATGCCCCCAGAAGGACTCCGTAGCGGAGGACGGAGGGCAGGCCCCAGGACTTCATCAGGGCGATCAGGGGCCCCTTGTAGAAGGTGATATCCAGGATGTTGGCCAGGGCGATCAGGGATTCCCCGGCGCTGGCCGACTGGCCCTTGGATCCCAGGATGACGGCGTAGACCGCGTAGAATCCCGCGGAGAGGACCAGCAGGGGGATCAGGGTCCGGAAGGAAGCCTTTCTCAGGATCAGGCCCAGGACCAAGGTGCCCCACATGGAGGCGACCATGACCATGCCGAAGGGGCCCTTGATCCCGGTGTTCAGCATCAGGACGGCCAGAAGGGGCAGGAAGGACCGGAAGGCAAAGCCTTTGTCCTTATGGTTCTCATACCATTTATGGAGCAGGATGATGACGACCATGGCGCAGCTGATCCCGTAACCTGCCACATTCTCATTGCGGAAGATGAACAGGAAGGCGATGGACCGGTCGATGCCCCGGGCGATGAAGATGTTGGAAAGGATCACGGCCAGGCAGTAGAGGCCGGCCCGTTCCTTACGCCGGCAGAATTCGCTGAACAGGGCGTACAGGGACATGCCGAAGGCGTAGACGGTCATATAGGGGCCGCAGGTGAACAGCAGAGTGTCCGCCGTCAGTCCGAAGAGGCGGACCGGCACCGAATAGAGCAGCTCCGTGAAAATGTGATAGTTATAAAAGAGACCGGCAAACCAGGGGCATTCCAGGGGATAGCCGTGGGACAGAGAGTTGATCAGTCCCAGATGGAAGCCCTTGTCCGGATTCATGGTGATGGTGTGGTCGACCTGGGGCGACAGATACAGGTACTGGGTCAGCAGCATGGAATAGAGCAGGCAGACCGCGATGAAGACGCAGAAAGAGGGCGTCATCCAGCCGGTCTTGTCCAGCCTTTGGGCGCTGCTTCTGCCCAGGAGCAGGACCACGATGTAGATCAGGGAGCAGGCCGGACCGGTCCCGTACAGGATCAGGTCGACGGGGACCAGCTCCGTCAGGAAGTACTGGAGCGTGACGAAGGCCCAGCCGGTGAAGAAGCCGGCGGCAAGGACCCCCGGGGCCTGATCGAAGCGGATGCCGCAGATCTTCAGGATCAGCTGGCCCGGAAGCTGTACATAAAAAACGATGAACGCAGCGAAGATCAGAAGTCCCGCCATGTCGGCCCGGTAGACGCCGGCGGCGATCCCGATCATGGCGAGGACCGCGGCAAGACAGAGCAGTCTGACGGCATTGTTCATTGTTCGGTTTGTAGTCATATTTCACCTCAACAGCATAGAATATATGTTTTTATTATAATGAAAAGCGGGGGATGAGGCAAGTAGGCCTCGTTGCGTTTTCAGAGGGCTTATGATATGATTATTCTGTATAAGTACGCACAAAAAAGGCAAAGGGAGAGACGCTATGGGAAGCGAATTCAAGAATCTGATGACACTGCTGTACCTGGCCAAACTGGACCGGCGGGTGCCTACCGACCACCGCAGGATCCGGGACCGTCAGGGCAAAAAAATACATAAGGTAATGAAGAAGGCATACCAGATCCCCTTCTACCGGAAACGGTTCGATGAGAACGGGCTCACGCCGGATGATTTTCACAGCGCGGAGGATCTGGCCAAGTTCCCCGTGATGACCAGGGCGGACCTTCGGGGATGGATGCAGGAGGTCCTGAAGGACTACGACGAGGCCAGCGGCCAGCTTGAGATCTTCAAGACCAGCGGTTCCTCCGGGATCCCGCTTCGCTTCTGCCTGTCCCACCGGGAGGCAGCCTGCATGAACGCCAACTGGATCCGGGTGACCATGTTCGCCGGATACCATCCCCTGCGGGGCAAGATGCTCAGCTTCCTGACCACCCATTCCCACGTGGATCCGGAGAAGGGGGATTCTTTCGTGCAAAAGCTGGGCTTCTTCCGCAGAAAGGTCGTCCCGGAGCACCTCTATGTAGGAGAAGGGATGCGGGATCTGATCGAACTGATCAACGATTATAAACCACAGATGATCGCCTTCAGGAAGAATGTCCTGGTCCGGCTGGCCGTCTACGCCAAGAACCACGATCTGAAGATCTGGCAGCCCAAGGTCTATACCCCGGTCAGCGAGATGGTGGATGAGATCACCCGCCGGCTCCTGCTGGATACCTTCGGCCCCGGCCTCTTTGACGCCTACGGCTGCAACGAGACGGGAAGCTGCGCGGTCCGGCTCCCGGGAAGCGATGAATACTATATCTACAGCGATACCCACGTGCTGAACCTGATCGACGATGAGGGGAAACTGGCCGATGAGGGAAGCGTGATCGCGACCACCCTGTATAAATTCGATTACCCCATCATCAACTACGAAGTAGGGGACAAGGCCGTTTCCGAGACCAGGGACGGGGTCCGCTACCTGAAGCAGATCAAGGGCAGGACCAACGACCTGGTCCAGCACGCCAACGGAACAGAGACCTCGGCCACAGAGCTGATGAAGATCCCCAACGGGATCACCGGGATCTCCCAGTTCCGCTACGTCCAGGAATCCCTGGATGAGATCAGTATCCTCCTGGTCAAGGATCCGGGGGACAGCAAATACTCAAAGGAAGACATCGAAGCCTTCTTCTCGAAGAAGGTGGAGGACCTGTACGGATATCCGGAATACCGGCTCAACTTCTGCTGGATGGATGAGATCCCGCCGGATGAGAACGGCAAGATGCGCTGCTTCATCTGCAAGGTGAAGAAATAACTGAAAGGCTGGCTATGGCACGAAGACAGACGGAAGACAACTTAAACGGGGCGGGGATCCTCTGCCATACGGTGACCGGCAGCGGAGACGCCATCGTCATGCGGGGCCTGATCGCCGTGAAATTCGATCCGGCCATCAAGGGGAAGAAGGACATCCGAAAGCTCCGCTTTCAGGTCTTCAAGGCCCCGGATTTTCCTATCGAGTCCCATTTTTCCATTCAGAAAGGCCTGCCTTTCGCCGCGGGATACCGGCTCTACCGTTTCACCATGAAGATCCTGAAGAAGGACGCCCTGCAGCTTGACGTACAGAACAAGATCTACCTCTACTACGGGGATATCCGCATGTGCGGCGTGGTCTACAGCTTCCTGAAGAGGCAGAAGGGGGAGTTCAGAAACAGCCCCCTCTTCCGGGGCGGGGACAAGGTGATGTACTTCCGCCAGACCGTCAACAACAAGCTCTGGTTCGTTGTGCGGCCGGAGAACCTGTACGACCGGCCGGGCCAGAGGATGCGGGTATTCGCCGCCTGGCTCATCTCGAAGATCAAGGGGCCATCGGAGGATGTGCTCATGTTCGAGAAGGAATCCTCCCGCTACGAAGAGAGCGCCTCGGTCCTCTATGAAAGGCTGATCGACCGGGGCTGCCGGAACATCTACTATATCATCAACAGGGACAATCCCGCCATTCAGACCATGAAGCCGGAATACCGGAAGAACCTGATCTACAAGGACAGCTTCCGCCACCTGGTGGCCTTTCTCCGCTGCGTGAAATTCGTCGGCACGGAGAACATAGACCATGCCATGCAGCTTCGGGCGGCCAACCGGCACCTGATGGCCAAGATGCAGAGCACAGACCTGACCCAGGTCTTCCTCCAGCACGGAGTCATGTACATGGTATCCCTGGACGCGGATATGCGGGTCTTCTTCTCCAACCACGACCTGAAACAGTACCGGGCCGTGGTCTCGTCGGAGGCGGAAGCCCTCCACTTCGTCCGCCTGGGCGGATTCCGCAGGGAGGACATGTATGTGACCGGCCTGGCCAAATTCGACCGCAGCCGGCTGGAGCCTGACGCGGACCGGATCATGATCATGCCCACCTGGCGCCGCTGGGAGACCAACCAGGCCCAGAAGGACTTCGAAGCCACCGGCTATTACCGGATGCTGGAGAGGATGGTCAGCGCCATACCGGACCATCTGAAGGATAAGATCATCATCAAGCCCCATCCCCTGATGGAGGAGATGATGCAGAGGGAGGACACGGGACTGGCCCGCTACCTTGCGCCGGACCTTTCCCATAATGAGACTCTGGCGAAGACCAGGCTGCTCATCACCGACTATTCCTCCATCGCCTACGACGCCTTCTACCGGGGATCCAACGTGATCTTCTACTGGGAGGAGAAGGAGGAATGCATGCGGCGCTACGGCAACGCCCACCTCATGATCAACGAATACAATGTGTTCGGGGACGTCTGCTACGACCCGGACCAGCTGGCCGCGGTCATCCAGAAGAATTACGACCAGCCCCAGACCGGACTATATCAGCGGCGCTACGGCAACATCGTCGCCTTCCGGGACGGACACAATACGGACCGCATCATAGAGAACCTTAAGAAAGACGGGATCATCTGATATGAGCAACTCACTTCTTGCCCGCGGGCTGAAGAAAATCAAAAGAAAGCAGGACCGCCAGCGCAAACAGCTTTTGCGGGGCAGATACAAAGAATTCTACGGGACCCTTCCCGTCGATCCGGACCTGGTCATCCTGGAAGCCAGAAACGGCCGGGCCATCGACGGCAATATCTACTATATCCTCCGGGAGCTTCTGGCGGACCCGGCCTACGGCCACCTGTCCCTGCATGTGGTGACGGAGGATGAGCAGGCCGAGCAGACCATCCGGATCAAGATCGGAAGGCTGAAGGGAGGGGACCGGGTCAGCTTGGTCCGGATCCATTCCGAGGACTATTACCGGATCATGGCAAGCGCCGGCTGGATCATCAACGACGCCTCCATCCCCAACTTTTTCATTAAAAAAGAGGGGCAGGTCTACCTGAACGTGTGGCACGGGACCCCGCTCAAGACCATGGGCAGGAAGGTCAGCCACGAGCCCCACGCCACCGGCAATGTCCAGAAGAATTTCATCATCGCCGACTACCTGCTCTATCCCAGCGACTACATGATGGACCACATGATCGAAGATTACATGATCGCGGACCTGTCCCGGGCACAGGTCCTGATGGGCGGCTATCCCAGGAACAGCGTCTTTTTTGACGGGGAGCAAAGGCTGGACATCCGGGAGAAGGCGGCCCCCGAGGGCAGGCGGATCTACGCCTACATGCCCACCTGGCGGCCTGGCCTGATGGGAGAGGCCCTGCAGAAGATCCTGGCGGAGATGGACGGCCTGCTGGAAGAGGACGAGATCATGTACGTCAATGTCCATCCCCTGGCGGAAGAGTCGGTGGACTTTGCCGCCTTCAGCCGGGTGAAGCCCTTTCCCCGGGAATACGAGACCTATGAATTCCTGAACATCGCCGACGGTCTTCTGACCGATTATTCCAGCGTCTTCTACGACTTCGCGGTGTCGGGACGGAAGATCGTCCTCCTGACCTATGACGAGGAGGAATACTTCGAGACCAGGGGCCTGTACGAGCCGATCAGCAGCCTGCCTTTCCCCCAGGTGAAGACAGCGGAGGAGGCGGTCGGGCAGCTGAGGACGGCTAAGGAATACGATGACGGACCCTTCCTTGAGAAGTACTGCGCCTACGAAAGTCCTGAAGCGGCCAGGGCCCTGTGCCGGGAGGTGCTCCTCGGGGAGCACGGGATGGAGCACCGGAGCATGCCGGCAAACGGCAGGCCCAACCGGCTGGTCTGGGGAGGAGACCTGTCCGATCCAGACAGGGCTAAGGAGACCATGGCCTATCTTGCCGGACTGGATCCGGAGGAGGCCAATATATTCCTGACCTTCAACCGGGCGGATCTGAAAGAGTCCTATCCCATCCTGTTCGATCTTCCGGAAGGGATCGACTACATCGGAAGGGCCGGGGCCATGTGGTTGACTCCCGCCCAGCAGGAGGCCAGCGACCGTTATGAGAAGGGAAAGATCTCTTTTGAGGAATACTGGAAGAGCCTTGAGCCAGCCTTTGCGCTGGAGCGGAAGAGGTTCTACGGAGATATGCGGATCGATGAAGTGATCCGGGTCCCCGGGGGAGTAGATCCCGGCCGGGGGCAAAGTAAAGAGGAACTGGAGTTTTCAACGTACGGAAGGGAGCGCTGATCATGAAACTGTTAGTGACCGGAGGAGCCGGATTTATCGGAGCAAATTTCGTTTTTTACATGCTGGAGCATCATCCCGAGGATAAGATCGTCTGTCTGGACGCCCTGACCTACGCGGGCAATCTGGAGACCCTGGCTCCCGTGATGGAGCATGAGAACTTCCGCTTCGTCCGGGGGGACGTGGCGGACCGGGAAACGGTCTTCAACCTGTTTGAAGAGGAAGGATTCGATGTGGTCGTCAACTTCGCGGCCGAGTCTCACGTGGACCGTTCCATCGAGGATCCGGGCATCTTCCTGCGGACCAATATCCTGGGGACCCAGGTCCTGATGGATGCTTCGCGCAAATATGGGGTCAGCCGCTATCATCAGGTGGGAACGGACGAGGTCTACGGAGACCTGCCTCTGGACCGGCCGGACCTCTTCTTCACCGAGGACATGCCCATCACGGCATCAAGTCCATACTCGGCTTCCAAGGCATCGGCGGACCTGCTGGTCATGGCATATCACAGGACCTACGGACTTCCGGTCACCATCAGCCGGTGCTCCAACAACTACGGGCCCTATCAGTTCCCGGAAAAGCTGATCCCCCTGATGATCGCCAATGCTCTGGCGGACAAGGACCTGCCGGTCTACGGGACCGGGGAGAACGTGCGGGACTGGCTCTATGTGGAGGACCACTGCCGGGCCATCGACCTGATCCTGCGGGAAGGCAGGGTAGGAGAAGTCTACAACATCGGCGGTCATAACGAGAAGACCAATCTGGACGTGGTCAGGACCATCCTGAAGCAGCTGGGCAAGCCGGAGAGCCTGATCACCTTCGTCGGCGACCGCAAGGGACACGACCTGAGATACGCCATCGATCCGGCCAAGATCCACAGTGAGCTTGGCTGGCTTCCCCAGACCAGATTCGACGACGGCATCCGCCGGACCATCGACTGGTATCTGGATAATGAATCCTGGTGGAAGAACATCATGAGCGGCGATTACCAGCAATACTATGAAAGAATGTACGGCAACAGATAGCAGCAGAGGAGAAGACATCAAATGAGCGATCGCAGTCAGGAGCGCAGGGCGCGAAGACGGAGAAGACAGAGAAGGAACAGGGGCATAAAACGGGCCATCGGAGTTTGTGCGGCCGGGATCATCCTGATCACCGGTGGAGTGTTTCTGTACAATGGTGTGATCAACAGGGACGGACCTACGCCGGATATGGTGGAAGGGGTGACCGCGGATGTCTGCTATCACGACATCACATTGAAATGGGAACCGGCCAGAAAGGCTTCAGGTTATTATATCTACGGCGGCATGGCCGGGGATCAGGAACTGACCCGGCTGGGCCAGGTGGAGGGGGCGGATGCCTGCTCCTTTGAGATGGATGATTACACCCGGGATCAGGAGTATGTCTTCCAGGTCCGGGCCTATGGAGAAAACGCCATGACAAAGAACCGGACGGAGGGAGACCCTTCCGAAGAGATCACCGCCGGCTACGATTCCTCCAGATACGCGCAGAAGATCCCGGTGCTGACCTACCACGATCTGGTGCCGAAGGGCTATGACATCGTCAACGGGCTGACGGTGCCGGAGGACGTGTTTGAAGCCCAGATGCAGTATCTGAAGGATGAGGGCTACCGGACCCTCAGCCTGGATGAACTGTACCAGTGGTACAAGGGGAAGCTGGAGCTTCCGGTCAAGTCCTGCGCCGTGACCTTCGATGACGGGGCCTATGAGATCTACTATCTGGCCTATCCCATCCTGAAGAGGAACGATCAGTACGCGACCGAGTTCTGCATCGGCCACCATCTGGATGAGGTGGGTGAGAACACAGCGCCCTACACGCCGGAGGACGGGATCGCCCGCCGCTACGGAACGGACGTGCTGGAAGAGATGCGGACCGACTATCCCAAGTTCGCCTGCGAGAGCCACACCTACAATATGCACAAGCGGATCGACGGCTACAAGCCGGTCAACAAGCTGACCTATGAGGAGATGCTGGAGGATTTCCAGAAGAACGAAAAGTTCGGTTTTCATTATCTGGCCTATCCCTGGGGGGCCTCCAACAAGGACATGAGAAAGGCGGCCAAGGTCAGCGGATACAAGCTGGCCTTCGGCTACGGGCCCTTCCGCTACGCCCGCAGGACGGACAACCAGTTCAATATCCGCAGGATCAAGGTCAGCGCCTACTACAGCATGGACACCTTCATCAAGATGGTGGACGGGACCTGGGAAGAGGAGAGCGAGAAGGAATGACCGGGGGCGGACAGAATCCGGGCTTGAAGAGGACTTTCGAAAGTAATATAATAGTATAGTTAGATATTTGCAGGATCAGAAGCAGCACAGAGGAGGCATTCATTGGCTGAAAAGGGAAAGAAAAAGAAGATCACGGGCAACGTCATAAGACTTGTGATCTTTTTGTGCATCATCGCCATCAGTTTCGGAGTATGCGTGCACTGTCTTAAATTCAAGGACGCGGAGCGGTCGCAGACCACTCTGGAACAATTCTACGCCCTGGAGGATAATACGGTAGACTGCATCTATTTCGGATCCAGCGCCACCCAGAGAGCGTTCGTGGTTCCGGAGGCCTATCATGAGAACGGACTGGTGTCCTATTCCTTCAGCTGCGGAACCCAGCCTTTTGTCCTGACCCGCTATCTGATGGAGGAGACCCGCAAGACCCAGGATCCCAAACTCTTCATCGTAGAGATCCGGGGAGCCTGCAAGGCGCCGGAGGATATGGCAGAGGTAGCTCTGCGGAGGATGCTGGACAATATGCCCATGTCGGAGAACAAGCTCCAGGCCATCCAGGCGGTCCTCAAGTACTCTGAGGGAGCGGACAATGGCGTGGACGAGACCGGCATGTCCTATTACTTCCCCTTCCTGAAATACCACAGTCTGTGGAACCCCAGCAAGTGGCCGAAGGAAGTCAAACTGGACTATTACAAGGGCTACGCCCTGGATCCGGACTGGTCTTTTGATGTGAATAAGATCGAGCCTCTGGATTATACAGAAGAACAGATGCACATCGCGGAGAAAACAGAAGGAGTCCTTAAGGACCTGCTGGATTACTGTGATTCCATCGATACCAAGGTCCTCTTCGTCGCTTCTCCCTATGAAGCCAGCCTGGAGGGAATGGAGAAGATCAATTATTCTCTGGCCATCTGCAAGGCCCGGGGCTACGAGGTCCTGAACTACCTTCCGGCAGAGGAGAGGGAGGCACTGGGCCTCCACGACCGGACCAGCTACTACAACCGGGAGCATCTGAACTACTACGGATCCCTCAAGTACACCCATCAGCTGACCGATCACGTCATGAAGGCTTATGATCTGCCTGACCGGCGGGGCGACGCGTCTTCTGCCGCATGGGAAGAGGATTACCAGCGGCTGCAGGGGAACCTGACCGGAGACGGGGATTACGCCAAGCGCTATAAGAAGATGATGAAAAAAATCAACAAGATAGAATCCGGAGAGAAATAATGTCATTTACATCGTTTGCGTTCATAATATTTGTCGGAGTGGTGGTACTTGCCTACTACCTGACGCCGAAGAAGTACCGGTGGATCACACTGCTTGTCGCAAGTTACTTCTATTATCTTGAGGCCAGCGCCAAATCCTTCGTGTTCATCCTGTTCACGACCATCGTCACCTTCTACGCGGCCCGTTATATAGACAAGGTCGAGGCAGAGCAGAAAGACTATATCGCCGCCCACAAGGCAGAGCTTTCCAGAGACGAGAAGAAGGCTTACAAGGAGACCATGGGCAAGAAGAAGAAGCGGATCCTGACCCTGGCCCTGGTCCTGGACTTCGGGATCCTGGTCTGCCTGAAATATTTCCGCTACTACCTGGGCGCCCTGGGCGTGGAGATGTTCGCGGGGACCGCGGGGATCCTGATCCCCCTGGGGATCTCCTTCTACACCTTCCAGTCGGCAGGCTACCTGTTCGACGTCTACAGGACCAAGGTGCCGGCGGATACCAACCTGGCCAAGTTCGCCCTCTTCACATCCTTCTTCCCCCAGATCGTCCAGGGGCCCATCCCCCGTTACGATCAGCTGGCGGGACAGCTCTATGAAGGACATGACTTCAAATATAAGAACCTGGCCCACGGAGCCCAGCTCATGCTCTGGGGCTTCTTCAAGAAACTGGTCATCGCCGACCGGATCGGGACTCTGGTCGGAGAGGTCTATATCAACTGGGATCAGTACTCCGGATGGCCGGTCATCGTCGCCATGTTCGGATACGCCATCCAGCTCTACATGGATTTCAGCGGCGGTGTCGATATCGCCAGAGGCGTTGCCCGCTGCATGGGCATCGATATGGCCAGAAACTTCCGCCGGCCCTACTTCGCGG
>CAMOZS010000028.1 GCA_946631075.1 uncultured Bacillota bacterium
CCAGCCTTTGCATCAGCGATCGAAATTCTGCCAGAGGGCTATGGATAAGGGCTCGTGGCAGAATTCATGCTTTTTGGTAAGGCGCCGCGTCGGGACAGGTCGGACAGACTGCGGGCAGAATGAAAATGGAAATAAATGGTTGCCAGAAAAAGGAAATGATGGTAAGATATCCATAAACCAAAAGGGGGCAACCATGGATATCATTAAATCGAGACTGGATCTTGCGGAGAAGGATCTTCGGAGGATCCTGCGGAAGAGTGAGGCGCAGCTGAAGCAAATGCCGGAAGGCTGGCTGCGGGATAGTTTCAAAGGGGACACTCGTTACTATAGTCAGGTGATCCTGGGCGGGGAGGGCCGTGACCGAAGAGGGATCAACCAAAGCCCTGAACTGATCGGGCTGCTGGCCGGCAAAGAGTTCCTTGCGACTATGGCCGAGACGGCGGAATGGAACATCCGGCTCATGGAGAGGCTGGCCGAGAGCTACCGGTCGATGGAGCTGGAGGATGTGATCGCGAGGATGGGAAGGGCCGCGCGGAGTCTGCCGGTGCAGACGATCCTGGCGGCCAGTCAGTCGGCGGTCTGGGCGGATCCCGACACGGCGAGAAGAAAGAGGATCCGCGAGTTGCAGGAGTGGGCGAAGAGTCCTTTTGAGCAGAGCCAGTACAAGCCGGAAGAGAAGATCCATCTGACTTCCCTGGGTTTCTATGTCAGATCGAAATCAGAAGGGGTGATCGTAGAGAAACTGAAGGATTACGGGGCGCCGAACCGGTATGAGCAGGTCCTGCACCTGGAGGGAAGAGTCTTTGCGCCTGACTTCACATTTAAGGATGCTTTTGGCGAACCCTTCTATTGGGAGCATGCCGGGATGATGAGCATTGACCGGTATGTTCGCAGGCACAACTATAAGATGGGAGTATATAAGCGGAACGGGATCGTTCCATGGAAGAACCTGATCATAACTTACGATACTACAGACGGCGCTATCAATATGGGGCTGATCGATAGCATCGTGCGGTTCCAGGTCCTGCCAAGACTGTAGGGTCAGGTCCTGCCGCGGCTGTAAAAAGGAGAGACTATGCTGTTTGATTCACACGCACACCTGAATAACGCAGATATGACAGAAGAAGACCGGGCGCTGATGACGGCCCAGATCGAGGAGTCCATCCGGCAGGGCATGCTGGACCACGTCATGGACATCGGTTTTGATCCGGACAGCTCTGAAATGGCGGCCCGCCATGCCGCCCGGTATCCCTGGTGCAATGCCGCTGTCGGCTGCCATCCCCACGACGCCAAGATCATGGATGAGGAGCAGCTGGAGAGGATCCGGACCCTGGCGGCAGAGCCCAAGGTCCGCGCCATCGGCGAGATCGGACTGGATTTTCATTATGACCTGAGTGATCGTGATGTGCAGCGGGAGTGGTTCCGCCGGCAGATCCGCCTGGCCAACGAGCTGAAGATGCCCATCTGCATCCACGCCCGGGAAGCTGACCAGGAAGTCATGGATATTCTGATCGAGGAAGGAGCGTTTTCGGAAGAGCGGCGCAGCTGGTTCCCCAAGAGGCCCGACCCGACCGGATTTTGCAAAGGCAGGTCAGCCGGCTGGCAGGCCGGCGCGGAAGAAACAGACGCCGAAACCCCAGCCCGCACCGAAGAAACGGCGGCCAAAGCGGCCGGCGGCTTTACCAGCGACGCCAGAGTGCTCCTGCACTGCTTCAGCGGAAGCGCGGAGCTTGGCAAGCAGTACGTCCGGATGGGGGCGACCCTGAGCATAGCGGGCCCGGTCACCTATAAGAACAATAAGAAGACAGTTTCCGTCGTCCGGGAGATCCCCATCGACTTCCTGCTGGTAGAGACCGACTCGCCCTATCTGAGTCCGGTTCCCCTGCGGGGCAGGCCCAATACTCCGCCTAATGTTGAGCATACAGCCAGGAAGGTGGCTGAGATCAAGGAAATGACTTTCGAAGAGGTCGCGGCCAGAACCAGGGAGAACGCCATGCGCTTCTACGGAATCGAGTAGGCCGCCCATCACCATTCAACACGTTTCATTATGGCACCGCCATGGTCCCTGAGCCAGCGGTGCCATTTATCGTATTCCGGATAGACCCGGTTCACCTCATCATAAAAGCGGCGGGAGTGGTTCATTTCCTTCAGGTGGCAGAGCTCGTGGACGACGACGCTGTCGATCACCTCCGAGGGAGTCAGCATCAGAAGACAGTTGAAGTTCAGATTCCCTTTGGCACTGCAGCTTCCCCACCGGCTTTTCTGGGTCCGGATAGTGATGCGGCCGGCCCGGACCCCGATCAGAGGCTCATAAAAAGCGACCCGGCCGGGAAGGTATTCCCTGGCCTGCCGGGCAAGATCCCTCAGGTCCTGCTGACTGAGCATCCCTGCCGAAGACGCCTCCTCCAGCTCCTTCTCCAGCTTTTGCATGTGGGAATCGATCCAGCGCCGGTGCTTATGGATGACCTTTTCGATCTCCTCCAGAGAGGCCTGCAGAGGAGCCCGCACCAGAAGACCCTCCGGGGTCAGCTCCAGGCTGATGGTTTTGCGATTGCTTCGTTTGATCTTATATTCCATAGTCGATACACGTTCAGTCCATAGTCGGTAAAGGTTTTACTTCTGCAGGATAGCGGAGATCCGGTCAAATAAAGGCTGGTTGCCCAGGACGATCAGGGCCAGTTTTTCGCGGACCCGGCTGATCCCCTGATAGAAGAGGTTGGGGTAGAGGATGTCCGGATCAGGCCGGGGCACACCCTCCAGCCGGCCCTCCTCATTATAGAAGAAAGACTGGTCCAGGAGCATGACCACCTGGTCGAATTCCTGGCCGATCACGTGATGGATGTCGTAGCCGCCCTCGTACTCCGCGAAAGGATTGTCCGCCGGGATCCCGGAGACATCGGACCGGGCGTCCCGGTAATAATTGATGAACACATAGTCCCGGGACCGGTAGTAGGCCAGCTGGCTGCGGGCCTCCTCGATCGTGGCCGCGTAGCCCAGATCCACATCGGAATAATCCATGTGAGCAACCGGAGCATCATTAAGATCGCGGACATTCTGGATGAAGGCATGCAGCTGGCGGTTGCCCCGCAGATGCTCCGACAGCACGAAGCTTTCGGTCAAAGGCAGGGAGGCCACAAGGCCGGCGATATCGTGCTTGCGGTCCTCGGTGGTCAGGATCTGCTCCGGATCCAGACAGAAGACGACCCTCTGATGATATTGCCGGGCCGTCCTGCAGATGGTCTGAAACTGCTGAGGGTTCAGGCGGTGGGATTCATCGACCAGAACATAAGAATAGGAAGACAGATCATCGCACACATCTCCGGACAGGCCCGATCCCGCGGCAAGTTCATCTCTGTCCAGCACATCCCAGGGCAGGACGGAGAGACCGATCCCGGCTTCGTTGATCACCTGCAGGCCCTCGGACAGGCCGCCCCAGTGAAGGATGGCGGTCCGGGCCTGAGAAGCCAGCTCCCGCCCGATGTCATACAAAAGCAGGGTCTTGCCGGTGCCCGGTTTTCCGGTCAGGCTGAACCAGGCAAGACCTACCGTATCGTTCATTGCCGATAGAAGAGCCGACTGGATCTGCTCCTGGGCCTGGGTCAGAAAGTATTCGTGAGCCAGGAATTTCTCCGGCGTTCTGGCCGGCGAGACGATGTATTCCGAAGGGCGGAAAAGACCGTCGATCTCTGCCAGGTACTGGTCCGACCCGGCCTGCACAGCCTTTGCGAGAAGGGAGACGGGGACCGGCGTGAGCAGGTCGCCATCAGTAAGCTGGTAGCATTCCCGGGTCCCGGAGACGAAGGTGAACAGGTCCATGTCCATGCCCAGATGGGCCAGGTAGTGGCGGTTGCGCAAAAGCTGGCTGCGGATCTGCTGCAGAGGCACCGGCTGGGACTTGAGCTCGATGCTCAGGCACTTGCCGCCGCTGAAGCGGAGCAGGTCGAACTCCTTGCCGATCTGAGGAATGCGGTAGCTGAAGAAGAAACCGTCCATTTCCCCGACGGAAACCTCTTCCGCGGTCAGCTGGTCAGACAGGACCCGCAGGGACTCCATCTCATGAGAGGGAGTTTTTGGGCGGGCAGCCAGCCTGGCCGTATGCTGGTATATGGTGTTGAAGCTTTGCTCTTCGGGGATCCGGGAGAGCAGGTAGGGATTGACGGGTCTGGTCATAGGGCACTTCCTTTCGCGCTTTATCTCATTGTACCACGAAGACGCATGTGGTATGATAAGAAAAAAAGCAGGAAGGGGACCGAAATGTTAAGAGATAATAAAATTTGGATCGGAAACAATGAAGCGGGCCAGCCGGTATCCATCATACCGAAGATGGCCAACCGGCACGGACTGGTCGCCGGAGCCACCGGAACCGGCAAGACCGTTACACTCAAAGTCATGGCGGAGACTTTCAGCGACATGGGGATCCCCGTATTCATGGCGGACGTGAAGGGGGACATCGCGGGAATGATGCTCCCGGGCGCGGACAGCGAGGATATGCAGGCCAGGATCAGCAGGTTCGGCCTTGCGGAGCACGGATTCAGCTACCAGGGCTATCCGGCCTGCCTTTGGGATATCTACGGGCAGAAGGGAGTGCAGCTGCGGACGACCATTTCTGAAATGGGTCCCCTGCTCCTGTCCCGGATCCTGGACCTGAACGAGCTGCAGAGCGATATCCTGTCCATCGTCTTCAAGATCGCCGACGACAACGGCCTGATGCTGATCGATACCAAGGACCTTAAGTCCATGCTGACCTGGGTGGATGAACACTCCGCTGATTTCCAGCAGGATTACGGCAAGATCTCTTCAGCCTCCATCGGCGTCATCATCCGGGCGATCGTGGCCCTGGAAACAGCAGGCGGAGACGTCTTCTTCGGAGAACCCGCTCTGGCCCTGACCGACTGGCTTGCCCAGGAAAACGGCAAGGGCGTGATCAATATCCTGGACAGCTCTTCGCTGATCAACAACGGCAGGCTCTATTCCACCTTCCTGCTCTGGCTCCTGTCCGAGCTCTTCGAGATGATGCCGGAAGTGGGCGATCTGGACCAGCCCAAGATGGTCTTCTTCTTCGATGAGGCCCACCTGCTCTTCACCGATGCTCCCAAGGCTCTGCTGGAGAAGATCGAACAGGTGGTCAAGCTGATCCGGTCCAAGGGGGTAGGCGTCTACTTCTGCACACAGAACCCCAGGGATATCCCCGACGGGGTCCTGGCTCAGCTGGGCAACAAGATCGAGCACGGCCTGCGGGCCTACACTCCGGCCGACCAGAAGGCGGTCCGGGCGGCGGCCGATTCCTTCCGGGAGAATCCGGCCTTCGACACCTATGAGACCATCCTGAACCTGGGGACCGGCGAGGCGGTCGTATCCTTCCTGGGAGAAGACGGGATCCCCGGCATGGCGGAGAAGGTCTACGTCCTCCCGCCCCGCAGCTTCATGGGATCCATTTCCGATGAGCAGCGTGACCAGAAAGTGAAGGCAGGCCTGCTCTACAGCAAGTACGCGACCCCGGTCGATCCGGATTCCGCCTATGAGATCCTCCAGAGAAAGGGCCTTGAAGCGGCGCAGGAGGCAGAGGCCAAGGCAGCGGAGGCTGCGGCAGCAGAGGAAGCTGCAAAGGCTGAGGCGGCCGCGCAGAAGGAAGCCGAGAAGGCGGAAGCAGCAGCCCAGAAAGCCGCCGAAAAGGAAGCTAAGGAAGCGGCTAAGGCGGCGGAAAAAGCTGAGGCAGCCGCAAGGAAGGAAGCCGAGAAGGCAGAGAAGGCCCGCCAGAGAGAGATCAAGAAGGTAGGCAACTCCGTCCTGGGAACCGTCGGCAGAGAAGTCGGCAAGACCGTCGGCGGCAAGTTCGGTAAATTCGGCAAGACCCTGGGCGGCAACCTGGGATCCCAGCTGGGAAGAGGGATCCTGAATACCCTGATCAGGAAATAGAAAAAACCGAAAAAGTCAATATCAGACAAATCTGAAGCGCGAATGTTTGTTCTTGAACTGATGTTCGTGCTTTGTTATAATTAAGGGAAAGGAGGGGGGAAGATGGAAAGCACACTGATGCGAAAACTGCAGATCCTGGCGGACAGCGCCAAGTACGACGTGTCCTGTTCCAGCAGCGGGACGGGACGGCACGGAAGCGGCAGCATGGGCAGCGCCCGGGTGGCGGGACTGTGTCATACCTGGGCGGCGGACGGCCGCTGCGTTTCCCTGCTCAAGGTCCTCTTTACCAACAACTGCGTATATAACTGTGAGTACTGCGTCAGCCGCAGGGACAATGACTTTCCCCGGGCAAGCTTCGAGCCGGAGGAACTGGCCTCCCTGACCATGGAGTTTTACCGGCGGAACTATATCGAGGGCCTCTTCCTGAGCTCCGCGGTGGAGATCTCGCCGGACTATACGGCGGAGAGGATCCTGAAATGCCTTACCATTCTCCGGGAGTCCTACGGCTTCGCCGGCTATATCCACGCCAAGATCATCCCGGGCGTATCTCCGGAGCTCCTTCACCGGATCGGCCTTGCAGCCGACCGGCTCAGCGTCAATATCGAGCTCCCCACATCCGAAAGTCTCAGGAAGTTCGCCCCCCAGAAGAAGGCTAAGCAGATCTTCGCGCCCATGAGGCAGATCACCAACACCCTGATCGAGACCGGGTCACTGAAGGGTCCCGGCAACATGTTCAAGGGCCAGCAGCTGAACACGGCCGACCACTACCTGGGAGCGTCGGCTTTGCCCCGGGAGGCAGCTATGCCGGCGGAGACGGCCCTATCGGCGGAGGCGGCCCTGCCGGACATCCGGCGGCGGTCTCTCAAGGGAACCTTTGCCTCTGCCGGACAGACCACCCAGATGATCATCGGCGCCGGAAGCGAGACCGATCAGGCCATCCTGACCACCAGCGAGAACCTGTACCGGACCTTCAAGATGAAGAGGGTCTACTACTCGGCTTATGTGCCGGTGGTGGCAAGCCCCATCCTGCCGGACAAGCTGACCGCTCCGCCCCTGGCCAGGGAGCACCGGATCTACCAGGCGGACTGGCTGCTCCGCTTCTACGGCTTTACCGTCAGCGAGCTCTTCGGCAAAGGCAGCGCCAACCTGGATCCGGACCTTGATCCCAAGGTCACCTGGGCCCTGCGGAATCTGGATCAGTTTCCCATCGAAGTCAACCGGGCATCCTATGAGATGCTGATGCGGATCCCGGGCATCGGCAATATCTCCGCCCGCAGGATCATCCGCCAGCGCCGGGTGAGGGCAGTCCGCTTCGAGGATCTGAAGAAGATGGGCGTGGTCATAAAGCGGGCCAAGTACTTTGTCCTCTGCTGCGGCAGGTATTACGGGGACCACAGTTTCCAGCCGGAGACCATCCGAAACAGCATCCTTCAGATGGAAAGCGGACTGCAGCTGTCCATGTTCGATAATGACTGGAAGCCCCTGGAGACAGGGGAACGGCAGGAGAAGCTGGCCGCCGCCGGGGTCATTTAGCCGGTTGCGGGGACATAGCCCTTACGGAGGAATACATGATCGACTACATTTACGACGGATCCTTTGACGGCCTGCTCACCGTCATCTGGCATCATTACTATACCGACCGGGCGGCGGGGATCTTCACTGAGGACCGCTACCAGCCAAGTTTCCTGCAGGGATCCATGGAGGTCGCGACCGATCCGGACAAGGCGGATAAGGTCTACCAGGCCATCCGGCAGAAGATCACTGCCCATGACCTGCGCAGCGTCTACCGGGCCTGGCTTTCCTGCGATCCCGAGAAGGAGATCAAGATCCTCCGCTATGTCGTTCTGGGATTCAGGATGGGCCACCGGACCTTCGCCCTCCATTCCGACCCGGTCGTCGCCGACTTTCAGGCTATCCTGAAGAAGATCAGCAAGGAACAGGAGCGGATGATGCAGTTCGTCCGCTTTTCCGTCATGGAAGGGGGCATCCTCTATGCCAGGATCCAGCCGGATAACGACGTCATCGAGCTGTCGGCGCCCCATTTCTGCGACCGCTTCCATCAGGAGCGTTTCATCATCCACGACATCGGACGGGACAAGGCCGTCATTGCGGACCACGGACGATGGCTGGTCTCAGCCTTTGCCTTATCCGAAGCGCCGAAGGCCTCGGATGAGGAACAGAACTTCCGCCGGCTCTGGAAGACCTATTTCGACCACATCGCTATCCTGGAACGGACCAACACCCGTTGCCAGAACAACTTCATCCCCGACCGCTACCGCAAACACCTGACCGAGATCACCACCCGGCAGGAAGGGGAGGCGGGGGAAAGCATTTGAACAATCCCGCGGCCTGCCGTATAATAGGGACATCACTTATTATTGCAGCAGGAGAATTCTATGAACATACTGATCACAAACGATGACGGATCCGATGCCAGAGGACTCCGGGAATTGGCGCGGGCTCTTCGCGAAGAGATCGGGGCGACGATCTACGTATGCGCCCCCGACGGACAGCGGAGCGCGACCGCCCACGGGATCACCATGAACAGACCGATTCGCGTCGCCGAGGTCAGCATCCCGGGAGTCGAGCGGGCCTATGAGACATCCGGCCTTCCCGCGGACTGCGTCAAGATCGCCAAGGAGTTTTTCGGTCGGGAGGGGATCCATCTGGATATGGTCTACTCGGGCATCAACCACGGAGGGAACCTGGGAACGGACACCCTGTATTCAGGGACCGTTTCCGCGGCCATCGAGGGGAGCCTGTGCCGGATCCCCAGCGTAGCCGTGTCGGTGGACAGCCATCAGGCGGAGCACTTCGAGTACGCCTGCGAGCTGGCAGTCAATGCCGCAAAGGCTGTGGGGGCTCAGATCGAAGCCGGGACGGCGGACTACCGGACCGTACTCAACATCAATACCCCCAACCTGCCTAAGGACCAGATCAAGGGGCTGCGCTATACCATTCTCGGACCCAGGGAATACGATGAGATCTTCGTCCCTGCCCATATGGATTCCGAGGAGGAAAGGCTGAAGAGGGACGCGGCCAGAGCGGCCGGCGGCAGAGAAGAAGGAGCGGCCTCGCCTGAGGTGATCGAAGCAGTCAGACACATGCATGTGGAGATCCCCGGAGACTTCCGCTACAGCGGAACGCCGGTCCATTACCCGGACCTTTCCGAAGAATATGATGTAGTGGCCAACCAGGACGGCTACGCCAGCATCACCCCGATCCACTCGGACCTTACCCACTGGAAGATGCTGGACCAGATCCGGACCTGGAATCTGGGCTGAATGAAGAGATAAAGCAAAGGAGGAAGCAAATGGCTTTGATCAACCGAGAAGATACCGTTTTTATCGCGATCGATTATCAGGAGAAGCTGATGCCGGTCATGTCGAACAAGGAGGACCTGGAGGATAAGGTCTGCCGCCTGGCGGAAGGGCTGAAGGCGATGGGGATCCCCCACATCGTCACCCAGCAGTACACCAGGGGGATCGGGGAGACCATCCCCAGCATCGCGGAGGCCATCGGCGAGTTTACCCCCATTGACAAGACCAGCTTCAGCTGCATGAACAACGAGGAGTTCGTCAGCCAGCTGAAGGCCACCGGCAGGAAGACCGCCATCGTATGCGGCATCGAAGCCCACATCTGCCTGCAGCAGACGGTGCTCCAGCTTTTGGAAGAGGGCTACAAAGTGTATGTCCCCATCGACTGTGTTTCCTCGAGAAGCCAGAGGGACTGCATGTGGAGCACAGAGCGGATGGGCAGAGCCGGGGCCATCATGACCACCTATGAAGCTGTTCTTTACGAGCTTTTGGGCGGGTCAAAAGCGCCGGAATTCAAGGCCATCTCAAAGATCGTCAAATAACGATCCGTGGAAGCGGAGACGGGAGATTCTTTTATGTATATGTTTGACAACAGGATCACCATCGAAGACCGGCCGATCCTGGAGAAGTATCTGAACGGGTACGAATACAAGACTTCGGGCCTGTCCTTCAGCGCCCAGTACATGTGGCGGGAGAGCAACATGTTCAGCTGGGACATGATCGGAGAATATATGTGCATCTGCGGGGTCAGCCATCTGGAACTTGAGGAGGGGATCATCCTGCCCTTCATGTTCCCGCCCCTGACCTGCACGGGAGAGTACGACAGGGAGGCCCTGCGGGAGACCATCTTACAGGCAAGGGAAATCTTCAAGGAGAAAGGCCAGCCTTTCAGCCTGCGTCTGGTCCCCTTCCACCTGATGGAGATCATCAAGGAGGCGGTGCCGGAGCTGCGCTGGGAGGATGACCGGCCCAACTACGACTACATCTATCTGACCCAGGAACTGATCGAGCTCAAGGGAAGGAAATTCCACGGCAAGAAGAACCACCTCAATTATTTCAAGAAGACCTATGATTACGAATATGTCGAGCTGACTTCGGATATGGCCGATGAGTGCATGCAGTTCATCGCCGAGTTCAACGACCGCAAGGACGTGCCCGACCATGAGCGGGAGATGCTCAGGTATGAGGAGGAGGCCATGGAGGACGTCTTCCGCAACCTGGAAGCGGTAGGCTACACGGCGGGAGCTATCCGCATCGACGGGAAGATCGAGGCCCTGGCTGTCGGAGGCCAGCTGGGCGGCAACACCATCACCGAGCACGTGGAGAAGGCCAATGTCAACTACCGCGGACTCTATCAGGCCATCAACAACGAATTCTGCAGGCACGTGGCTTCCCGGGCCAAATACATCAACCGGGAGGAGGACATGGGCATACCGAATCTGCGAAAGGCCAAACTCTCCTATCAGCCCTGCAAACTGCTGGAGAAGTACATCGGCGTCTTCCGGCAGGACCGGTGAATATTTTAACAGGATCGGAGCCCGTGAAAAAAAGATATTCCGATGGAATAATCAGAGTTTCTTTTCTTGCGTTAAAAAATTAACAAAAGTTGCCGAAAACACTTGAAATCCAATAATATTATGGTATGATTGTAAATAAGCAGCCGGCATCTGCTGCTGCAGAAGATTGGTTTCACCGTACAAGGGAGGTTTCCTCCTGAGGGATCCGATAGGACCCGCAGTCCGGTGCAGGAATACGAGTTCTAACTAACAAAGGAGGAAATCATTATGAAAGAAGTAGTAATTGCCAGTGCAGCGAGAACAGCCATCGGTAAGTTCGGCGGAACGTTGAAGGACATTCCGACAAGACAGCTGGGGGCAATCGCCATCAAGGGCGCGATCGAGAGAGCTGGCATCCAGGCAGATCAGGTAGACGAAGTCGTTATGGGCTGCGTACTGCAGGGCGGACTTGGACAGAACGTTGCACGGCAGATGATGCTGGACGCCGGACTTCCAGTAGAGACCCCGGCATTTACTATCAATAAGGTCTGCGGATCCGGACTGAGAGCAGTCGAGCTGGCAGCTCAGATCATCAAGGCTGGCGATGCTGACATCGTCGTCGCAGGTGGTGCTGAGAACATGTCCGCAACAGGATACACCGTACCGGCAGCCAGATGGGGAGCCAGAATGTTCAACACAGAGATGAAGGACATGATGGTCAACGATGGTCTGTGGGACGTCTTCAACAACTATCACATGGGTATGACAGCTGAGAACGTTGCTGAGCAGTGGGGCATCACCAGAGAAGAACTGGATGAGTTCTCCGTGATCTCCCAGCAGAGAGCAGAAGCAGCAGTAGACGGCGGCGTATTCGATGAAGAAATCGTTCCGGTCGAAGTACCGCAGAGAAAGAAAGACCCGATCATCTTCAACAGAGATGAGCACCTGACCCGCGGATCCACGATGGAGAAGCTCGCTAAGCTGAAGCCGGCATTCAAGAGAGACGGCGGAGTTGTCACAGCAGCGAACGCTTCCGGAATCAATGACTCCGGCGCAGCAGTCGTTGTTATGTCCAAGGAAAAGGCTGAGGAGCTGGGAATCGAGCCTATGGCTACCATCGTTTCCTACGCTTCCGCAGGCGTTGATCCGTCCATCATGGGCGTTGGCCCGGTTCCGTCCTCCAAGAAGGCACTGGAAAAGGCTGGCCTGACCATCGAGGATATCGATCTGGTAGAAGCAAACGAAGCATTCGCGGCACAGTCCCTGGCAGTCCGTAAGGATCTGGGCCTGGATCCGGAGAAGACCAACGTCAACGGCGGCGCGATCGCCCTTGGTCACCCGATCGGAGCATCCGGCTGCAGAATCCTCGTTACCCTGCTGTACGAGATGAAGAGAAGAGACGCCAAGAAGGGTCTCGCAACTCTGTGCATCGGCGGCGGCATGGGCACCGCTCTGATCGTCGAAAGATAATCAGAACTGTAGTAAGCTATGTAACGGAGCGGCCTCGCCGCTCCGTTTGTTTTAGGAGGAGAATATGCTTGGAGCGATCATAGGGGACATCGCCGGTTCCCGATTCGAGTTTTACAATCACAAATCAAAGGATTTCGAACTCTTTTTCCCGACCTGCAGATTCACCGACGACACCGTGATGACATTGGCGGTCGCGGCGGCCCTGATGGAAGCGGCGGACAAGGGGCTCCTGCGGACAGTGGCATCGGCCGAGGGATCATCCGGGCCGGAGGAGAGTCTGGAGAAACTGTTCGTCCGCCACATGCAAAGGCTGGGAAGGGCCTACTCCAACGCCGGTTACGGAGGCCGCTTTTATGACTGGATCTTTTCGCGGATCCCGGAGCCCTACAACAGCTGGGGCAACGGATCGGCCATGAGGGTAAGCCCCTGCGGCGAGATCGCAAGGTCCCTGGGCGACGCAGCCAGCCTGGCCAGAAAGTCGGCGTCGGTGACCCACGATCACCCGGAGGGGATCCGGGGAGCGGAAGCGGCGGCCACAGCCATCTTCCTTGCCCGCTCCGGCAGATCGAAGGAGGAGATCCGGGACCATATCAAACGCTATTACTACGATATGGACTTCGGCGGAAGATTCACCCTGGATCAGATCAGGCCGGCCTACGAGTTCGACGTGTCCTGTCAGGGTTCGGTGCCCCAGGCGCTGGAGGCCTTCTTCGAGGCGGACTCCTTCGAGGATACCATACGAAACGCCATCTCCCTCGGCGGGGACAGTGATACGATCGCGGCCATCGCCGGCGGCGTGGCCGAAAGCTACTACGGGCTGGACCAGGATCTGGCGGACAGGGCCATGGAGTATCTGCCGGAGGAACTGGCGCAGATCGTCCGGGCATGGTATAATACGGACACACTCAGATAACATATACGATTACAGGAGGATGTTGTTATGGAACAGAAATTCTATATCTGCAAACACTGCGGAAACATTATCGCTAAAGTCCATGATGCCGGAGTGCCGGTAGTCTGCTGCGGCGAGCCCATGGCAGAGATCGTGCCGGGAACAACGGACGCTGCTGTTGAGAAGCACGTGCCGGAATACACGGTCGAGAACGGCATCGTAGAGGTCAAGGTCGGCTCCGTGGAGCACCCCATGATCCCGGAACATTACATCCAGTGGATCTCCCTGCAGACCAAGCAGGGCAACCAGAGAAAGGTCCTGACACCGGAAGACAAGCCCCAGGCCTGCTTCGCCCTGTGCGAGGGAGACGAGGTCGAGGCAGTCTATGCTTACTGCAACCTGCACAGCCTCTGGAAGAAATAAGCGTGAGAAAATAAGCGGCTAAGAAGAAAGCCCGCAGGCGCTTTGTCTGCGGGCTTTGTTGTATAAGGAAAACCGGTGAACTTGCGGATTCGCCACGGGTCCTGAGG
>CAMOZS010000029.1 GCA_946631075.1 uncultured Bacillota bacterium
GACAGATCCTGGACATGATCGAGCAGCTCCAGGCCGGCCGCGCAGGCGAGCAGGCCGGCGCGGCCCAGACCGCAGCCAACACGGCCGCGAGCCAGCCCCACCGGGGGCCGGACACAGAGGATCTGATCCGGCGGCTGAAGAAAGTCAAATCGATCATCGATCGACTGGAGGAATAAACCGATGGCTTTTGAAGGATTATCGGATAAATTACAAGGTGTATTCAAGGGACTGAAGGGCAAGGGCTCTTTGACGGAGGCGGACATAAATGCCGCCATGAGAGAAGTCAAGCTGGCGCTGCTGGAAGCGGACGTCAACTTCAAGGTCGTCAAGGAATTCGTTGCTTCAGTCAAGGAGAAATCCCTGGGCGAAGAGGTCATGGCCTCACTGACGCCGGCCCAGCAGGTCATCAAGATCGTCAACGACGAACTGGTGGACCTGATGGGAGGAACAGGGACCAAGCTGACCTATTCACCGAAAGGCTTTACCGTCTACATGATGGTCGGTCTGCAGGGTACAGGTAAGACCACCACCTGCGGCAAGCTGGCCATGTGGCTCAAGAAGAACGGCAAGAAACCCATGCTTTGCGCGTGCGACATCTACCGTCCGGCCGCTATCGACCAGCTGGAGATCGTCGGTGAAGCAGTCGAAACACCGGTCTTCACCATGCGGGACTGCAAGGATCCCTCGAAGATCGCCAGCGCTGCCATCAGCGAAGCCGAGAAGAAGGGATACAACGTCCTGATCATCGATACAGCCGGCCGGCTGCAGATCGATGAGGCCCTGATGGTGGAACTGGAAGACCTCAAGAAGACCGTCCGGCCCCATGAGATCCTGCTGGTCGTCGACGCGCTGACCGGACAGGACGCCGTCAACGCGGCCGAAGGCTTCAACGACAGGCTGGGCATCGACGGCATCATCATGACCAAGATGGACGGTGACTCCAGAGGCGGCGCGGCCCTTTCCACCAAGAAGGTCACGGGGCGGCCGATCAAGTTCGTCGGTATGGGAGAAAAGCTGGACGAGCTGCAGGAGTTCCATCCGGAACGGATGGCAAGCCGGATCCTGGGCATGGGCGACATGCTCTCTCTCATCGAGAAAGCCCAGGAGGACTACGATGAGAAGCAGGCTGAGGAGCTTGAGCAGAAGATCCGCAAGAACAAGTTCACCCTGGAAGACTTCCTCGAGCAGATGGGCCAGATCCGCAAGATGGGCGGCCTGGCCAAGATCCTGGACATGATGCCCGGCATGGGCAACGCCAAGTCCGAGGACATCGCCAGAGGCGAGAAGGAATTCGTCCAGTTCGAAGCCATCATCCAGTCCATGACCAAGCAGGAGCGTGAGAACCCCCAGATCCTCAACGCCAGCCGCAGGAAGCGGATCGCCGCGGGATCGGGCCAGCCGGTCCAGAAGATCAATCAGCTGGTCAAGCGCTATGAAGAGTCCCGGAAGATGATGAAGCAGATGATGAAACCCGGCGCCATGAGCAAGATGAGCCGGATGTTCAAGGGCATGTAGGCCAAAGCAGATCACAGAACAGGGCAAACCGAGCTGGCAGCAGCGCCAGCCTTTGCATATAAAACAAACAGAACTAAATTTCAGGAGGAAAACAATAATGGTAAAAATCAGACTGAGAAGAATGGGAGCACACAAGAAGCCTTTCTACCGTATCGTCGTTGCAGATTCCAGAGCACCGAGAGATGGCAGATTCATCGAGGAACTGGGATACTATGATCCGATGAAGAAGCCGGCGGACATCAAGATCGATGAGGAGAAGGCCAAGAAGTGGCTGGCTACCGGCGCGCAGCCGACAGACACAGTGAAGAAACTCTTCCAGAACAGCGGCATTTGTTAAGAAAGCGGTGAAGTGAATGGTAGAATTAGTCAGTGCAATTGCCAGATCCCTGGTCGAGCACCCGGACGCTGTAGAGGTGACTGAAAACAAGTCAGAAGACACGACAGTCATCCAGCTGAAGGTCGCGGAAGACGACATGGGCATGGTCATCGGCAAGCAGGGCCGGATCGCCAAAGCAATCCGGACGGTCGTCAAAGCGGCAGCCACGAAGACAAACGAGAAGGTTGTCGTCGAGATCGTCCAGTAAAACAGAACACAGACGGGGGCGCATCACAGTATGTGCCCTCGATTACTAATGACAGGAAACGAAATGGAAAAAATTCTGATCGGAAAAATCACCAGCGCCGTCGGACTGAAAGGCGAAGTCAAAGTCTACAACTACTCCGACAGTACGGAGATCTACGAGAACACACCGCAGATCTACGTGGACGATGAGCTGATGGACGTCCAGTCCGTCCGGACCCAGAAGAACATGGTCGTCCTCAAACTGGAGGGATTTAGCGACCGCACCGCCGCAGAGAAGGCGAGGGGGCGGCAGCTTTTTGTGACCGAAGATGACCTGCCGGAGCTTCCCGAAGGACAGTTCTACGTCCGGGACCTGATCGGCATGGAGGTCTTCAGCGACGAAGGGCAAAGGCTGGGCCCGGTCACCGATGTGATCCAGAACACGGCCCAGGATATTTTTGAGATCGAGATGGAGGATGGCAGGAAGGTCCTGATCCCCAAGGTCGACTCCTACGTTCTGAAGATCGACGGGGAGAGCCGCAGGATCACCGTCCACCTGCAGGAAGGAATACTGGATCTGTAAGATGAAGATAGACGTTCTGACTTTGTTCCCCGAGATGTTCACCCCGGTGACCGAGGCGAGCATGCTGGGGCGGGCCCGGGAAAAAGGGATCCTGGACATCGGCCTGCATAACATCCGGGACTATACACAGGATAAACACAACCGGACCGACGACTACCCCTTCGGCGGAGGGGGCGGCATGGTCCAGATGGCAGACCCCATCTTCCGGACCCTGGAGGACATCGGAGCCCAGGGCAAGCGCCTTCTCTACATGTCTCCCCGGGGCAGGATCATCGACCAGCCCATGCTGGAGGAACTGGCGGAGGAAGAGGAGGTCGTGATCCTCTGCGGCCATTACGAGGGCGTGGACCAGCGGGTCCTGGACTACTGGCAGGCGGAGGAAGTCTCCATCGGCGACTATATCCTGACCGGGGGCGAGCTTGCGGCCATGGTCCTGATCGACGCCGTGGCCAGGCTGATCCCGGGGGTCCTGGGCAACAAGGATTCCGCCCTGGATGAGTCCATCTATTCGGGTCTTCTGGAGCATCCCCAGTACACCCAGCCCAGAAACTACCGGGACATGGAAGTGCCGGAAGTCCTGACCAGCGGCAACCACCGCAGGATCGATCTGTGGCGGTTCGAACAGTCTTTGCAGCTGACCGCACAGCGCCGGCCGGACCTGCTCCTGGAGTACGCCAAACAGCGGGAAAAGCTGGGCAAGGAGGAGCGGAGACTTTTGGATAGTACATTGCAAGCCTACGATCTTTATCGTATAATATAGTGATGAAGATCAATATCCCGAAGAAAATACAGAAATACATTATAATATATATAATTCTTCTGCTGGCACTATATCTTGTGATTGAGATCGTGCCCCGGGTGACCAATATTTTTGAAACGACCCAGATCCTTGAACCGGGCCAGGTCCAGCTGACCTGCGACGCGTCCGGCTATGTCATCAAGACCGAGTCCATCGCCATCGCCCCGGAGGGGGCCGACGTCAAGTTCGTCAAGAAGGAAGGCTCTGCCGTCAGGAAACAGCAGAAGGTCGCCAACGTCCACCCGGATGGTACGGAGGGCAATCCCTCCCACAAGGACATCCTGCAAAAGCTGGAGAATTACGACGGCGTATACGAGACATGGAAGACCCCGTCCAGCGGGATCCTCTGCTTTTACGCGGACGGAGCGGAGCAGGCCCTGCATCCGGACCGGATGGACAGCCTGACCCGGGAAGAGGCCGAGGACATCTCCATCAAGGAGAAGAATCTGGAAACGGACCACGTCAATCCCGGCCAGCCTTTCTATAAGGTGACCGACGACAACAAGTGGTACGTCGTCTGCTGGATGAAGAAATCCGCGGTCAAGGACTTCTATGAGGGCCAGGCCGTCAAGCTTCAGATGTCGGAGGAGACCAAGGTCGACGCCACCATCCGGAGCATCACCAAAGAAGAGAAGAGATACAAGATCATCTTTTACTCGGATATGTACTTCAAGGAACTTCCCAGGGCCAGAGAGGTGGATTTCACCATCGAGAGCAGCGAACAGTCCGGCCTTCTGATCGATAATGAATGCATCATAGAGAAGCACGGAGAGCAGGGGGTCTATGTCCGCAACAAGAACGGTGATTATCACTTCGTGAGAGTCAACGTCGTCGAGACCGACGGGAAGGAATCCGTCATTTCGGAATCCTCCTTCTACGATCCGGAGGCGGAGGACATCGTCTATACCGTCAGCGTGTATGACGAAGTGCTCAAACAGCCGGACAAGGAGCTCAAGAAGGACCTTAAGGAAGAAGAAAAAGAGAAAGAAAAAGAAAAGAACAAGAAATAACAGGAGGACAGTGTTATGGAAGACATCAGGGGAAATCTGGATAAAGTTCATGAACGGATCCGGACCGCTGCCGACAAGGCCGGCAGAAGCGAGTCCGACGTATGCCTGGTCGCGGTAAGCAAGACCAGAACGCCGGAGGAGATCAATACGGCCATCGACGCGGGCGTGACGGATATCGGTGAGAACAAGGTCCAGGAGATCATGGACAAGTACGATGAGATCAAGCCGGTCCGCTGGCACATGATCGGCCATCTGCAGACCAACAAGGTCAAGTACATCATCGACAAGGTGGACCTGATCCATTCCGTAGACTCCATGAAACTGGCCAAGGAGATCAACAAGAGGGCCGCTCAGCACGATAAGGTCATGGACATCCTGATCCAGATCAACCCGGCAGACGAGGAGAGCAAGTTCGGCGTCAGCCTTTCCGGGACCAGAGAGCTCCTCGATGAGATCCTTGAGAACTGTGAGAACATCAGGGTCCGGGGACTGATGAGCGTAGCACCCATCGCGGAGGACCCCAACGATGTCAAGGTATATTTTGACGCAGTGAAGAAGCAGTACGACGAGTTCAGCCGGATCGACCATCCGCGGCTGGATTTCCAGTATCTTTCCATGGGAATGTCTCATGACTTTGAGGTAGCCATCGGCTCCGGATCCAACCTTGTCCGGGTCGGCAGTGCTATTTTCGGAGAGAGAGACTATGAAGCGTTCAGGAGGATGAACAATGGGGGTAATTAACAAATTCAAAAATCTGATCGGACTTGAAGAGTACGAGGAAGAATACGAAGACTACGAAGACGAGTACGAATCCTCGTCCAGTTACTACGATCCCAAACCGACGGAGACGCCGGCTGCGTCGAAGTCCGTTACGGGCAAGTATCCCGCGGCTTCCAATGTAGTGTCCATGCAGGACAAGAGAGTGCGGGCCATCACCAACGCCTTCAAGCTGGTCGTGATCGAGCCTCAGGGATTCGAGGAATGCTCCAAGCTGGTCGACAGCCTCAAGGCCAGAAAGCCGATCATCGTCAATCTGGAGAAGCTGGAGCCGGAGATCGCCAGAAAGATCTTTGACTTCCTGGGCGGGGCGACCTACGCCCTCAGCGGCAACGTCCAGAAAGTGGCGAACAATATCTTTGTCTTCGCGCCGGAGAACGTCGTGATCGCGGCGGACGGGGAGCACAAGCCGTATAACTTCAGAGATGCCGGCGGTGAATACGGAACTTGGAAGTAAGAGGAGGGTCACATGATCAGGCCAATCGATATCCAGGAAAAAGAGTTTTCCAGAGCGGTCAGAGGATACAAGGAAGAGGAGGTCAACGCCTTCCTCGATGAGATCACACTGGATCTGGAGCGGCTCCTGAACGAGCTCAGGGAAACCAAGGAAGAGAACTCCCGTCTGGTCGAGGAACTGGAACGGCACCGGGGCAGCGAAGGCACGGTCGTGGAGACCCTGGAAGCTGCCAAATCCCTGATGGCGGACATTTCAGCCAGCGCGGAGAAACGGGCGGATATCCTTCTCAAGAACGCCGAGCTGGACGCGGAGCTGATGAAAAAAGAGGCCAGGGAAACAGCGGAGGAGATCGCAAGAGAAAGCGAGGCTATCCGGACCAGGTTCATCAGTTTCCGGACCAAATACAAGCAGCTTCTGGAGTCGGAACTGCAGAAATTCGATTCTCTTAGCATGGAGTTATTTCCTGAACTGGCGGAGGATTATGACCCTGAGGCAAGTCAGGCTCCCGCGATGAGCCTGGCCCCCGTGACGGGCATGCCGGTCTCCCGCGATACACTGAAGAAGACGAAACGCTGATGCTGTACTTATTATTGATCGTAGCCGTCCTGGTCCTTGACCGCATAGTCAAGATCGGGGTCAGCACAAACATGCAGCCGGGAGACACCATCCCGGTGATCGAAAATATCTTTCACATCACCTATGTTCAGAACACGGGGGCCGCTTTCAGCATGCTTCAGGGCCATCCGACCCTGCTGATCGTATTTCCGGCCATCGTGATCGGCATCGGTATTATTTTTGTCCTGGTCATGTCCAAGGCCTTCAACCGGATCTTCCTCTTCTCGGTCTCTCTGATCTGCGGAGGAGGGCTGGGTAACCTGACCGACCGCATGGCCCAGGGCTATGTGACGGATATGTTTGATTTCCGCGTGTTCCCGGTATTCAATGTCGCCGATATCTGCGTCTGCGTCGGATGCGGCCTGCTTATGCTTTACATGATCATCGACGCCAACAAGAGCGGGAAAAAGAAATGACAGACAAACCGGTCGGGACAGAAGAGAAAAGGAAGACAGAGATCCTGGAATGCACCATTCCTCCCCAGATGGAAGGGGTACGTCTGGACAAGGTCTTATCCGAATCCTACGACGGCCTGTCCAGAAGCTACATCCAAAAGCTGTTCGGCCAGGGATGCATCGAGGTCGGGGGAGAGGTATGCACGGAGAAGAAGATCAGTGCTGCCGCCGGGCAGACGGTCAGGATCCATTTGCCTGAGCCAAAAAGGCTGAACGTGCAGGGAGAGGATATCCCTCTGGATATCGTCTACGAGGATGAAGCGGTCCTGGTGGTCAACAAGCCTGCCGGGATGGTGGTCCATCCGGCACCGGGCTCGCCTTCGGGGACCCTGGTCAACGCTCTCCTTTACCGGTACGGGGACCAGCTGTCCTCGATCAACGGAGTCCTGAGACCGGGCATCGTCCACCGGATCGATAAAGACACCAGCGGCCTGCTCATGGTGGCCAGGGACGACCAGGCCCATGAGAGTCTGTCCGCTCAGCTGGCGGAGCACACAATCACCCGCCGCTACCGGGCTATCGTCTGCGACAATATCAAGGAAGATTCCGGGATCATTGACCGTCCCATAGGCCGGGATCCCCGCAACAGGCTCCGCAACGCGGTCGTCGCCAGCGGAGGCAAGAGGGCGGTGACCCACTACCGGGTCCTGGAGCGGTTCGGCCGCTACACTCTGGTGGAAGCGGTGCTGGAAACAGGAAGGACCCATCAGATCCGGGTCCACATGGCTTACATCCGTCACCCTCTGCTGGGGGACTCCCTCTATGGACGGGGATCGGGAAGCGCCGGTGCCCGCAGACAGATGCTGCATGCAGGCATTCTCGGCTTCAATCATCCGAGAACCGGCGAGTATATGGAGTTTGAGGCGCCCCTTCCCGATGATTTTGAGCGGGTGCTGCAAAAGCTGCGGGATTCCGCTCAAGGCAGCGGGCGCTGAAGCTGCCGGTGATCACAGAGGATCGCCAAAGCGGGGATCGCTCGCGCGGAATTCATCTTTCAGGAATTCCAGACACTGTTCGCAGACGCGACCGTTCTTGAACACGAATGTCTCGTACCGGAC
This sequence comes from uncultured Bacillota bacterium, assembly GCA_946631075.1. Lineage (GTDB taxonomy): Bacteria > Bacillota > Clostridia > Peptostreptococcales > Anaerovoracaceae > Lentihominibacter. The sequence goes on from CAMOZS010000029.1 coordinate 7,832, forward strand.
GCAGCCGCAAAGGCTGCACTTGCAGTTTGGGTGGTGATATTTTTTCATTCCGATCAGCCCCTTTCAATGTAATCACCGGAAATAACAATATACAAGAATTATATACTCCTAAAAAAAGAAATATTCAACCATAAATCCCAGAAAATGTAATGAAATATCCATTTTTTGTAATCAACGGATAAGGAGGAAGGCGATCATGTACGAAACCTTCACACTGAGACAGACCGGGAAGGGGATCATCGAAGGCCAGCACTGGCCGGTGGACCATCCCCGCTGTGTGGTATGCATCATCCACGGGATCGGAGAATACGGCGGCCGCTACGAAAGGGTGGCCGGCAGATTCAATGAAGCCGGATACGCCGTCATTGCCATGGACCTGAGAGGACACGGTCATTCCATGAACAAGTGGGGTCACTGCGCGCCCAGAACGGAGATCATGGATGACATCAGCGCCCTGATCACCTACGCCCAGCTGACCTATAAGGATGTCCCCCTCATCCTCTACGGACACAGCATGGGAGGAAACATCGGCCTGGACTACCGGCGGCGGGGCGGCCTGAACGATGTTCCCGCGGCCTATATCATCACGGCTCCCTGGATCCGGCTGGCAAGGCCCATCCCGGCAGCCCTCTATTATCTGATGAAGGGGATGGCAAAGATCAGGCCTTCCATGATCCTCAGCTCCGCCGTAGACGAATCCAAGCTGGGCAATCCGGAAAACGTCCTTCCCTACAATGACAACCCCATGGTCCACAACAAGATCTCCGCCCTGTGCGCAGTCGAAGGATTCGAGATCGGCCGGGGCCTTGAGCGGGGGACCCTGGCGGAAAGCGGCAGGGCAGACCATATCCCCATGCTGCTCATGCACGGGACTGACGATCAGATCTGCGACATCACAGGAACGCAAAAGCTGGCCCAGCGTATAACCCGCCAGGGCCAGCCTGTAGAATACATAGAATGGGAGGGCCTCTATCACGAGATCCATAACGGAGGACCCGATAGCACAGGAGATGAAGTCATCGACAAGATGGTGGACTTCATCGGGACCTTCTGCTGATAGGCCTTACCGTCCGGCGTCCGGATCCGGGACCTTGGGATCGACGTAGAGAGTTTTATTATGAGTGAAAATGACCATGCCGGGGCGAGCTCCGGCTGGTTTTTTTACGTGGCGGACCTTGGTGTAGTCCACGGGGACATTGCCGGAGGCGCTGGCCTTGCTGTGGAAGGCGGCGATCTGAGCCGCTTCGGCAAGATCCTCATCCGTAGGCTCATCCCGGTCCAGGAGCAGGATCACGTGGGAGCCGGGGATATCCTTGGTATGGAACCAGAGGTCGGTCCCCGAGGCCCGCTTCAGGGTCAGCCAGTCGTTCTCCTTGTTGTTGCGGCCGGCCAGAACGGTCTTGCCTGAGGAGATCCGGTAGCTGTAGGGGGAGGGCTTGGCCTTCTTTCTGGGCTGATTCCCCTTCTTGCGGTAACGGATCAGACCGGCGTCCACAAGCTCCGCCCGGATCAGGTCCAGCTCCTCGATGGAAGCAGCCCGCTCAGCGAAGGACAGGACTGATTCCAGATAGGAGATCTCCTTGCGGGTCTCTTCCATCTGGTGGGTCTTCTCGTGGATGGCCGTCCGGGCCTTGCCATACTTCTTATAGTAGTTCTGGGCATTGCGGGAAGGGCTGAATCGGGGATCCAGAGGGATGGTGACCTGGCTGCCGTCGTAGTAGCTGGTCACGGTGACCTTATCCGCTCCCGGCTGGACCAGGTGGAGGTTTGCTGTCAGCAGCTCCCCGTAGAGCCGATGCTGGTCCGCCTTCTCCGCCTTCTGAAGGTCATCGCCCAGCCTTTGCAGCTTCAGCCTGGACTTGTCCAGAGCTGCCCGGATGACCCGCTGCAGGTCGTTGGACTTCTGTCGGATGGTGTTGGACGACTCCCTGTGGACGAAGAAATACTCCGCCGCCTCGCTTAAGCTGTCGAAGGGCAAAGGCTGGAAAGTGGGGTCCGATTCATAGAGGGAGAGGGGGGTGATGTGAAAATCCGCCGGCCGTCCTTCCCCGTTCAGATAGACCACCGGCCGGGTCCTCTCTTCCCGGACCTGACTGATCATCTCCTGGAGGGCGTCATAAGTCCTGTCCGGATCGAAACCGGATCCGGTTGCCTGGTCCCCGCCGAAACCGGCATTGGCCAGAGTCTGGGCCAGGGCAGGGGAGATCCCCTGGATCCCGTCCAGAAGGTCCCGCTCCGGCTGGAACTCGTTGGTCACCATGGTCCGGATCTGGTCAGCGGTCACTTCGGTGAAGGGAGTCTTGTGCTGGAGGGGAGGGTATTCGTAGGGCTTGCCGGGGATCAGCTGGCGGGCCCGGTTGACATCGATGGACACGTGCTTGATGCAGTCGATGATCCGGCCCGTTCCCATGTCGACCAGGAGGATGTTGCTGTGTTTGCCCATGATCTCGATGATGATCTTGCGGTTAACAGAAAACCCCATTTCGTCTACAGTCTCCAGAGAGATCTCCAGGATCCTGTCCTTCTCATGCTGCTCGACGGCCACGATCCGGGCCGCCCCAAGGTGCTTTCGCATGACCATGCAGAAGACCGGCGGGACCGTTGGATTTTCAGGGGCTTTGTCGATCAGGTAGACTGCGCTGTGGTTTCCTGCAGCCGACATGAACAGCCGCTTCCTGCCCCGCTGGGTGTGGATGCTCAGCAGGAGCTGTTCGGGGGTCGGCTGATATATTTTTTCGATCTTGCCCAGCAGAAGCTCTCTCCTGAGTTCCTCCGCCGCGGCAAAGGTGACCATTCCGTCAAATGACATAGGTATCCTCTCTTTGTGATGGGAAATTGCGGTTGTACTTTTGCTTTTCTTTCATTACAATAGGTATAGTATCATAAAAAAGGAAATGGAGAAAGCTATGGTAAAAAGTATGACCGGCTTCGGCCGGGGAGAATATACAGACGGCAAGAGAAACGTGACCGCTGAGATCCGGACCGTGAACCACAGGTACGCGGACATCACCGTGAAGATGCCCAAGAGGTATTCCTTCGCCGAGGAGACGGTCAAGTCTCTGGTCAAGGAGAAGATTCGCCGGGGCAAGGCGGAGGTTTCCATCATATTCGAAAACCTGACGGAAACGGACGTGACCGTCCGCCTGAACACGCCGGTGGCAGAGCAGTATCTGAAGAACCTCAAGGAACTGCAGGAGACCTACGGCCTGGCAGGGGAGATCGACGTGAAGCTGATCGCCTCCATGCCGGACGTCCTGAGGGCCGTCCCCGATGTGGAGGATGAGGATGAGATCACCGCCGCCATCTCCGAGGCGGTCAGACAGGCAGCCGCGGCAAACGACGCCATGCGGCAGGTGGAAGGCCAGCGTCTGGCCGAGGACCTGTTGAAGAGGGGAGAACTGGTCCGTTCCATCGTGGACAGGATAGGAGAGAGAGCTCCTCTGGTCGCCCAGGAATATGTACAGAAGCTGAACGACCGGATCAGCGAGTTGCTGGACGGAGAAGCTGAGATCCCGGCCGACCGGATCCTGACCGAGGCGGCCATCTTCGCCGACAAGGCCAACATCACTGAGGAACTGGTTCGCCTGGACAGCCACATGAAACAGCTGGCCCAGATTTTGAACGGTTCCGAAGGTCCTGTGGGTAAGAAACTGGACTTCCTGGTCCAGGAGATGAACCGGGAGGCCAACACCATCGGCTCCAAGGCCAACGACCTGGAGATCACCTCCTGCATGCTTGAGGCCAAGAGCGAGATCGAGAAGATCCGGGAACAGGTACAGAACATCGAATAATACAAATCCGGCCTTGATGCGGACCGGCTCCGGTGTTATAATATTAAGCTGACATCAAGCGCCTGCAAGATCGATAGGAGTGAATATGGACAAGGGAAAACTCTTTATCATTTCCGGACCATCGGGCACAGGGAAGGGCACCATATGCAAGAGACTGCTGGAGACGGACCCTGACCTGCGTCTTTCTGTGTCGGTGACGACCAGGGCTCCGCGGGAGGGCGAGCAGGAAGGCAGAGAATATTTCTTCATCAGCGAGGAACGCTACCTGCAGCTGCTGGAAGAAGGAGGACTGCTGGAGCACGCCAGCGTCTACGGCAAGACCATGTACGGGACGCCCAGGCAGCCGGTCATGGACTGGCTGGACCAGGGTCTGGACGTGATCCTGGAGATCGATGTCCAGGGAGCATTCCAGGTGCGGGAGAATTACCCCGAATGCATCCTGATCTTCATTCTTCCTCCGTCGATGGAGGAGCTGAGGAAGCGGATCATGGGCCGGGGCTCCGAAACAGAGGAGACCATGGCCGCCCGGCTGGGAGAAGCCGAGAGGGAGATCCAGCTTTCCGAACGCTATGACCACCGGGTCGTCAACGGAGACCTGGAGCAGGCGGTCGCCGAAGTGCGGCGGATCATGAACGACGAAAGAACAGAAGGAGGTCTGTAAAATGTTATATCCATCCATCAATACCATCAGAACCAAGGCGGACAGCAGATACACCCTGGTGATCCTCGCGGCCAAGAGAGCCAGAGACATCATCGACGGCATGCCCAAGCTGACCGAGAAGGACGTAGACAAGCCGGTCTCCATCGCGGCCAACGAGATCGCGGAGGATCTGATCACCTACAGAGAGGCGGAGGAGTAAGGTCCAGCCGGCCTGCGCCACTGTTATGATCTTGTAACACGACGGCACTTTCTCTGTAAGAAAATGGCGAATGTCATTATTCTGGAGAGGAGGTGCTTTTTGATGGACGAAACGTTGGTCATTAAGATCAGGGGAAACGTGTACGCGGTCCCGTTCGGGGAGATCGTGTATCTGGAGAACCGTCTTCGGAAGATCCGGCTCTGTCTGAAGGGGAGAGAGCTGGAATTCTACGGAACCTTTGACAGCGTTCTGCAAAGGCTGGACGGGCGCTTTCTGCTATGCAGCAGGAGCTTCATCCTGAATAAGGATCACATACGGGCAATGCGGCAAAGCGGTCAATATGAGATCCTGATGGACAACGGAGAACGCCTGCCGTTTAGCAAGAAAATATTCGAGCGGGCGAAGAATGAATTCGATGCCTATCTGCGGGCAAAATTGCAATAAAACAGTTGCAATCATCACGTTTTTGTTGTATATTTAATCTCGGTGTCGGCTCAGCCGGCGCCGGGATATTATTTTACACACGAATCCGGGCGGATGCCGGTGCCTTAACGGCCGCTACAAGCGCTGTCGCACCGACGCCGGGCCAGGTTTTGCAAAGGCTGGACCCAGCTTTTGCATGAGGCCGCGGGGTGTGCAGGAGGTTGCATCCGGAGAAGGCTTCGTGGAAGAACAAAAAACCGAAAGGAGAACAACAATGTCAGTAATTTCAATGAAACAGCTGCTGGAAGCAGGCGTCCACTTCGGACATCAGAC
>CAMOZS010000030.1 GCA_946631075.1 uncultured Bacillota bacterium
TGGTCCGCAAAGCCTACGAAGACCAGGGAGATCTTCCTGTGACCTTCGAGATCCCGGTCTACGAGGATATGCCGGAAAAGAAGTGCCAGCTTCCGGACTAAGGCAAAGGCTGGACGGATCGGCGCGGTCTGATATAATACATATATAATAGAAATAAAGAAGAGGAGACTAAAATTTTATGGACCCGAGAATCGAGAAATTATCACAGCTTTTGGTCGGTTATTCCTGCGATGTTCAGCCGGGAGACCGGGTGTTGATCCACTATGAAGGCGAATGCTGCCGAAACCTTGCGCGGCAGCTGATCAAGGACATCTATAAAAAGGGAGGCCAGCCTTTTGCGGAAATGAGAGATACCGTCATCACCAGAGAACTGCTCCTGGGCTGCAGCGAAGACCAGATCAGGTTCATGGACGAGATCTCCCTGGCTCAGATGAAGGGCATGCAGGCCTACATCGCCATCCGGGCCGGCGCCAACACATCCGAACTGGCCGACGTGCCCGCCGAAAAGCTGAACATGTACTACCAGCTGACCCAGCCGACCCTGGACTACCGGGTCAACGAGACCAAGTGGGTGGTCCTTCGCTATCCCAACGCTTCCATGGCCCAGCTGGCCGGAAGCAGCCAGGAAGCATTCGAGGACTTCTACTTCGACGTCTGCACCCTGGACTACGGGAAGATGAGCAAAGCCATGGATCCCCTGGTGGACCTGATGAACAGGACCGACCGGGTAAGGATCAAGGGACCCGGGACCGACCTCAGCTTTTCCATAAAGGGCATCGGGGCCGTCAAATGCGACGGGGAGAGAAACATCCCGGACGGGGAAGTCTACACCGCTCCGGTCAAGGACTCCATGAACGGCGTCATTTCCTATAACACGCCGTCTGAGGAGCAGGGCTTCACCTATGAGAACATCCGCTTTGAGATCAAAGACGGGAAGATCGTCAAGGCCACGGCCAACGACAACGAACGGATCAACGCTCTTCTGGACACGGACGAAGGGGCCCGCTACTTCGGCGAATTCGCTCTGGGCGTCAACCCCTACATTCTTCATCCCATGAAGGACACCCTGTTCGACGAGAAGATCTGCGGAAGCTTCCATCTGACCCCGGGCATGTGCTACGAGGACGCGCCCAACGGCAACGAATCCGCTGTCCACTGGGACCTGGTCATGATCCAGAGAGAGGACTACGGCGGCGGCGAGATCTGGTTCGACGACGTCCTCATCCGAAAAGACGGGATCTTCCTGCCGGAGGAACTTCAGTGTCTTAATCCGGAGGCGCTGAAATAAGCAGTATATAAATGAGGTAAAAGATATGGAAAGGATGATCGATTACATCATCTCCGACCCGGAGGGCAACACCACGATCCTGGTGCTGTCCCAGGTGGAGAGAAAGGACTATCAGGCAGTGGCCAGACAGCTGCTGGAGGAGTGCCCGCAGGCGGAGCAGGTCGGCTTCGTCAAAACCGATGAGAAAGGAGAGGCCGTGGCCATGGACATGTGCGGCCTGGAATTCTGCGGCAACGCCACCAGAGCTTTTGGTTTCTATAAGTCCCTGCTGGCCGATCCTGCGGCCCGTGAACTGAGCCTGACGGTCAGCGGATGTGATCATCCTCTCAAAGGCTGGATCGAGCCGCCGGAAAAAGGGGCAAAGGACGATGAAGGCTATGCCTGCGGAAGGGTCCGGGTGGAAATGCCGGTCCCGACCGAGATCGAACCGGTCCGGATCCCGGCCGGTCAGGAGTTTGCGGATCTGCTGGGACAGGACCTGGCGGACCTGTCCGGGCAGCTGGTCCACATGGACGGGATCTCCCACCTGGTGATCCGCAGCGTCTCCGACGCCCTGATCCAGAAAGAGGGGCAGGAGAAGATCGGCAGACTCTTCTGTTATATCAGAGACTATATATATGAGAGAAGTGACCGGGATATCCCGGCTTTCGGGGTCATGTTCGTCGATGAGGAGGCGGACCGGATGAATCCCATCGTCTACGTCAGGGATGTGGATACCATCTATTTCGAGGGCAGCTGCGCCTCCGGCTCAGCGGCCTCGGCCTGCGCTCAGGCCGTCCTTGATATGGCGGCCGAAGAGGGGACGGACAGGCAAGGATCCGGGGGTCCGTCCGAATCCGGAGACAGGACCGGATCTGACGACACGGCCGGCCGGACCTACAGCTACCGCTTCCGGCAGCCGGCCGGGACCCTCTGCATCGATGTCAAGACCGGCGGGGGAAGGATCCTGGGACTGGAACTCTACGGCGGGGTCCGCCAGTCGGATGTGATGACCAGCCAGGTGGAGCTAAGCAGCCAGACGGACATTAACGGCTGAATCGAGGTTGACTATGAGTAAACTGACACAAAAAGCAATGGCCCAGGCGGTCTCGGACCTGCTTCGGACCAGGACTTTGGACAAGATCACCATCAAGGACATCACCGACGCCTGCGAGCTGACCCGGAATACCTTTTATTATCATTTTCACGATGTCTACGATCTGCTCCACTGGCTCTTCGAAGAGAAGACCCGGGAGATCATGGACCGGTACGAGGCCCAGGACGACTGGGAAGGCGGGCTGGAGGAGACCCTCTATTATCTCTACGATAACAGGACCATGTTCCTTCATATCTATGAGTCGATCAGTGACGATCTGCTCTTCCGCTTCATCAACGACGTCATGTACCAGCACGCGGTCGTTATCGTGACCAAGTACGCCAAGGACAAGAAATACTCCGAATACGCCATCAACACCGCGGCTGCCTTTTATATGGATGCGGCGGTGGGGGATGTTTTCCAGTGGCTTGCCGGAGGGATGGACCGGACGCCCGAGCATCTGGCCCAGGTCTATAACGTCCTCTTTCACGGGACCGTCCAGGCTTTGCTTGACAGCGCCGAGGAGGCGGCGAAGATCGACTGAAGAAGAGAGGACCGTCGGTCTGCATTTTTGCATAAAAAGAATTGGGCAAATATTGGCATGTGCACAAAATCTGGGCATGCCATTTTTTTTGTATATAGATGAAAAAAGGAGCTTACATTAATATAGGATAGGTTATTTTTAGAAGTAAAGGAGATGGATATATTTGCAAGGCTTTGCGAAAGCTGTAGTTAAAAGAAGGAAAGTGATCATCATCGTCGCCCTGATCCTGCTGGTCCCGTCGGTGTTCGGGATGATCGGGACCAGGATCAACTACGACGTCCTGACTTATCTGCCGGACAGCATCGACACCATCAAGGGGCAGGATATCCTGCTGGATGAATTCGGCAAGGGGGGCTTCGGCATGATCATGGTCGATGGGATGAAGCCCAAGGACGTGGCTGATTTCAAGGCTGAGGTAGAAAAGGTCCCCCATGTGGATACGGTCATCTGGTACGATACGGTCCTGGACCTGTCGGTGCCCGAGACCATGCTGCCGGATGATGTGTACGAGAAATTCAACAGCGGGGACACGACCCTGATGGCGGTCTTCTTCGATAAACCGACCTCGGACGATGACACCCTGGAAGCGGTCACCCAGATCCGGAAGATCGGAGGAAAACAGTGCTTCATCAGCGGCATGACCTGCTTCGTCGAGGACCTGAAGGAGCTGATCGAGACAGAGGAGCCGGTCTACGTTGCCGTCGCGGTCCTGCTGGCCATGATCGTCCTGGGCATATTCCTGGATTCCTTCGCTCTGCCTCTGCTCTTTATCGCGGGCATAGGCATGGCCATCCTTTATAATATGGGTCTTTCCTATATATCAGGAGAGATGTCCTTCATCACCCAGGCCATAGCCGCGGTCCTGCAGCTGGCCGTTACGACCGACTATTCCATCTTCCTGTGGCACAGCTATCAGGAGCACAGGAATTCCCTGCATATGGACCGGGAGGAGGCTATGGCAAACGCCATCTCCAGGACTCTGGTCTCCATATCCAGCAGCTCGCTGACCACCATCGCGGGCTTTATCGCCCTGTGCTTCATGACCTTCCGTCTGGGCATGGATATGGGCATCGTCCTGGCCAGGGGCGTTCTGATCGGTGTAATTTCAAGTATCACCATTCTGCCCAGCCTTTTGCTCTGCAGCGAGAAGTTCATTCTCCGTCTGAAGCATAAGCCTCTGACCCCGAAGTTCGACGGTCTTTCGGCGGCCATAGTCAAGCGGCCCCTGATCTTCGCCGCCATTTTCCTGATCCTGCTGGGCCCGGCCTTCTACGGATACAAGAATACGGATGTCTATTACAAGCTGGACCAGTCGATCCCCCAGGATCTGCCTTTCGCGGTGGCCAACCAAAAGCTGGCCGATGATTTCAATATGAACTGTACCCATATGCTGCTCATCGACGCGGACATGCCGCAAAAAGACGTGCGGGATATGATGCAGGAGATAGATAAGACGGACGGGGTGGGCTACACCCTGAGCCTGGAGGGGACCCTGGGCCCCACATTCCCGGACTCCATGGTGCCGGGAAGCCTGGAGGGGACCCTGAAGAGCGATAACTACGAACTTGCCATCATCAATTCGGAATACGCGGTGGCAAGCGATAAAGTCAACAACCAGATCACCGAGATCAACAAGATCATCGATGAGTACGGCGGCCACGCCATGCTGATCGGGGAGGCGCCCTGCACCAAGGATCTGATCAAGATCACCGACCGGGACTTCAAGGTCGTCACCAGCGTTTCCATAGCGGCCATCTTCCTGATCATCCTGTTTGCTCTGCAGTCCATCTCGCTGCCCATCATCCTGGTGGCGTCCATAGAGCTGGGCATCTTCATCAACCTGGGCATACCTTATTACACGGGATCGGTGCTGGCCTTCATCACATCGATCATCATCAGCACGGTCCAGCTGGGATCGACGGTGGACTACGCCATCCTGATGACCAACCGGTACAAGCGGGAGCGTTTCGCGGGCAAGGACAAGAGGGAGGCGATCCGGATCGCCCATTCCACATCCATGCCATCGGTCATGGTCAGCGCCCTCAGCTTTTTCGCGGCGACCATCGGCGTCGGCATCTACTCGGACATCGACCTGATCGGGTCCCTGTGCCTGCTCATGGGACGGGGAGCCATCATCAGTCTGCTGGTGGTCATGTTCATCGTGCCGTCCTTCTTCGTGCTGTTCGATAAGATCATCCTCAAAACCAGCCGGGGATTTGTTGACAAAAGTAAGGAAGAATCATTATAATTAGATAAGACTAACTCATCGGAGGGATATACATGAAATCAGCCAGAAAAGTATTAGCTATCGCGGCAGCAGTCAGCATGCTCGGGACCACGGCGGCCCCAGCCTTTGCGGCATCGGAGATCAGCAAGGACGAGACGGTCTACGTGGTCACGGAGGCGGACGGGTCTCAGTCGGAGGTGACCGTAAGCGACCATCTGGTCAACGGCAGCGGCTCCGATAAGATCCACGACAAGTCCGGTCTCGCTGAGATCGAGAACGTCAAGGGCGATGAGACCTTCGACCGGGGAGACGGGGACGAGCTGACCTGGAATGCCGGAGGAAACGACATCTTCTATCAGGGAACGACCAATCAGGAGGTCCCGGTGAAACTGGGCATTTCCTACTTCCTCAACGGCAAGGAGGTGGATGGAGCCGACATGGACGGAGCGACCGGCGATGTCAAGATCGTGCTGGACTACCGGAGCTCGGCGACAGATGAGAGTGGAACGACCATTCCTTTCCTGGCCGTCAGCGGCTTCATCTGTGAGGACGATACATTCACCGACATCCATATCGACCAGGGCAAGGTCATCGATGACGGCGAAAAGAAGGTGGTGGCGGCCATCGCGGCGCCGGGCCTGGGAGACGCCATGAACATCGATACGGACCTGGTGGATCTGGATCTGTCGGATACGGTGACCATCACGGGCAAGGCTAAGGACTTCAGCGTCCAGGACATCATGACCCTGGTGACCAACTCGCTGTTTGACGAAATGGATTCCGATGAGTTCGGCGATCTGGATTACGACGGTCAGATCCGGGAACTGGACAAGGGTTCCAAGGCTCTGATGGACGGGTCACGCCAGCTCTATCAGGGGATCGATACTCTCTATGAGAACGTGCCGACTCTGGAAAAGGGCGTGAACAAGCTGAACAAGGGTTCCAAGAGCCTGAAGAAGGGGACCCAGGCGGCCCTCAAGGGAGCGGATGAGCTGGACAAAGGAGCCAAGCAGCTGTCCGGATCCCTGACCCAGCAGATGACCGACGCGGTCAACGGTACTGCCCAGCTGCAGGCCGGGGCGACCCAGGTCCAGAATGGCATGAAGCAGGTCAAGCAGGGTCTTGACGGGACCGAGTCCAGGCCGGGCGCGGTCGGGTCGCTCAAATCCATCCAGGACGGAGTCGATCAGGTCAAGGCCGGAGTGGACAGCGCGAGCAGCGGGGCCTCCCAGCTCAAGGCGCCGGCCAGTGATGTGGAGCAGTATCTGGAGGAACTCCAGTCCGAGTTCAGCAAGATCTCCGACAAGGATAAGGAAAAGCTGAAGGCCAAGGGTTTCGATGTGTCTCTGATCGGACAGATCGGCCAGAAAGTAGGAGAGCAGAAGGCGGTACAGTCCGGTCTCAATAACCTCACTGCTGACGGGGCTCTGCCGGCGGCAAGTCAGGGACTGGGCCAGGCTTCCTCCGGACTTGAGCAGGTCCGGGGAGGACTTGAGACTGCTTCCCGCGGTCTGGGCCAGGCCGTAGACGGACAGCAGCAGGTCATCGACGGGATCACGGATCTTCACGACACTCTGGCCAAGGCGACCGGAGAGGACGGAGACCTGACCAAGGGACTCACATCGCTGGTGACCGGAACCGGCAAGCTCAAGGCGGGCGAGGTCCAGCTGGCCGGCGGTTCCAAACAGCTGGCAAATGGCATGCAAAAGCTGGCCGACAGCACCGGGACCCTTTCCGGGGGCGTATCCAAGCTGGATAAGGGATCGCTGGAGCTTTCCCAGGGAATGTCCAAGCTCTACGAACAGGGCATCCGCAAGATCGTGGACCTCTATGATAATGAGCTGAAGGGGAGCCTGAACGATCTGGAGGACGTGGTCGACGCCGGAAGATCCTACCAGAGCTTCACCCAGCTGCCGGACAGCATGGACGGAAGCGTCAAGTTCATCTACAAGACTTCGATCTATTAAGCACTTGTAATTCCAATAACTCAGTGTTAGAATACTCCTTGTGGATTTTCGCAAGGAGTGTTTTTTATGCAGGAAAATAAGATGGGCGTCATGCCCATTGGAAAACTGATTTTGAGTATGTCCTGGCCGGCCATCCTGTCCATGATGATGCAGGCCATGTATAACGTTGTAGACAGCTTTTTCGTATCCCGGCTGGGAGAGCAGGCACTGGCAGCGGTCACCTATATCTTCCCGATCCAGTTCCTGATGATCTCGGTAGCGGTTGGCACCGGAGTAGGCATCAACTCCCTGATCGCCCGCAGGCTGGGAGCAAAGAGATTCGAAGAGGCCAACCTGACGGCAAGCCACGGCTACCGGCTCTCCTTTATCAGCTGGATCCCCTTCCTGATCATAGGGCTCTTCCTGGCAAGGCCCCTGATGGAGTTCATGTCCGGCACCCCTTATATCGTGGACGCCGGCTCAGTCTATCTGTCCATCGTCATGATCGGCTCGGTCATGGTATTCGTCCAGTGCATCACGGAGAAGATCCTGCAGGCGACGGGCAATATGATCGTTCCCATGATCTGCGGACTGGTGGGCGGGATCTCCAATATCATCATGGACCCGATGCTGATCTTCGGTATCGGACCCTTCCCTGAGATGGGGGTCACCGGGGCGGCTGTGGCGACCCTGTTCGGCCAGCTTCTGGCCCTGATCCTGGGACAGTATATCCTGTTCGCCAAAAAGCATCCGGTCAAGGTCAGCTTCCGGGGATGGAAGTGGAACGGCCAGATCGTCAAAGATATCTACGCAGTGGGCGGCCCGGCCATCCTGATGCAGGGGATCGGGTCCATCCTTCAGTTCAGCATGAACCTGATCCTGGGCTCCTTCACCGAGACAGCGGTCGCCATCATGGGAGTATACGGCAGGCTCCAGTCCTTTATCTTCATGCCCTGTTTCGGCCTGAATCAGGGGGTCCTGCCCATCATGGGATATAACTACGGGGCCCAGAACCGGGAACGTTTCATGGAGACATTCAAGAAGGGATTTTTCTACGCCTTCTGCATCATGGTCCTGGGATTTCTGGCCTTCCAGATCTTCCCCCATCAGCTGATCGAACTCTTCAACGCCAAGAACAGCGCGGAGATGTATGAGCTGGGCGTACCAGCCTTCCGGGCCATCAGCTGGTGTTTCATGCCGGCGTCCTTCGGAATCATGTCGTCCTCCGTCTTCCAGGCTTCCGGCCACGGCTTCCTCAGCCTTTGGGGCAGCCTGATCCGCCAGTTCGTCGGCATCCTGCCGCTGGCTCTCCTGTTTGCCAGGACCTCCGGCCTGGCCATGGTCTGGTGGGCCTTCCCGCTGGCGGAGATCCTGGGGACCCTGTACTTCGCCCTGATGCTGCGCTACATGTACAAAAAAGAATTCCGGCGGATGGGGATCGCGCCGGATGAGCCGTTTTAATCGGTTGTGTCTGTTGGGTAGATGACCTCGATGGGCCAGCCTTCCTCCTCACGGATCATGGAGTCAAGGTCGACCATGTCCCGGATCAGGGGGTCGCGGATCAGATGTGACCAGACCCGCCAGGTGGCTTTCGCAAAGGCTGGGTCAAGGGGATGGGACTGCCGGTCCGCAACCAGCGGGCAGGAGTAGGGCAGCGGATCCTGATGATAGATCATATAGAGAGTACCGTCCTCATCCAGATGAGGCGCAAGAGGAAAGGTCCTGCACTGCAGAGGCCTTTTTTGTCTGGGACAAATGGGAGGGGTCAGGCACTGGAAGAAGGGGACCCGTCCGGACCAGGACTCGGGAAAATCGTAATCCTCGGCCTGTAAATAGCCCCAGCTGATCCAGTCTTCATCGAAGGTATACATCTGTTCTTCGCCCGGCAGCAGGTAGAGGCCCATGGAGTAGTCGGCGTTCTCGTCGGTCTCGGCGTGAGGGGTCGTGTCGTCGGGATCGGTCCGGCATACGCAGCAGACAGACCCGCAGAGAGCCCCGCAGTCGGAAGAAATTGGATTAAATTTATCCAGATACCTGTAAATGGCTTGGAATGAACGTTTTCCCAGTGTTGATTTCATAAAATAGCACCATATTATGATTGCAATAATTTAATATATATTATAGAATATATCGTCATTGAAATCTATAGATAATAAACTACCTATATATAATAACAAGAGGATAAGAGAAAGATGAAATTAGGAATCGATGTAGGATCGACGACAGTCAAACTGGTCTTCATGGATGATGAAGGCAAGATCATTTACAGCAAGTATGAGCGGCACATGTCCAATGTGTTCGAGAAGGTGGAGGACCTGCTGGAGGAGGCGGAGCACCAGTTCGGTGACACTCCCCTGAAGGCGGTCATCACCGGATCCGGCGGCCTGTCCCTGGCCAAGCTGGTGGGCGTACCCTTCGAACAGGAAGTCATCGCCTGCAGCCGGGCCATCGAAGAGCTGATCCCGGAGACGGATACAGCCATCGAGCTGGGCGGAGAGGACGCCAAGATCACTTTCTACGGACAGACCATCGAGCAGAGGATGAACGGGACCTGCGCCGGCGGTACGGGAGCCTTCATCGACCAGATGGCGGTCCTGCTCAATACCGACGCGGACGGACTCAACGAGGCCGCGGCCAAGCATACTCTGATCTATCCGATCGCTGCCCGCTGCGGCGTATTCGCCAAAACGGACATCCAGCCTTTGATCAACGACGGAGCCAAGATCGAGGATCTGGCGGCGTCCATCTTCCAGGCTGTAGTCGACCAGACCATCTCCGGCCTGGCCTGCGGCCATCCCATCAAGGGCAAGGTGGCCTTCCTGGGAGGACCTCTGTCCTTCCTGCCGGAACTGAGAAAAAGGTTCATCGAGACACTGGACATCGCTCCGGAAGACGTGATCTTCCCGGACAACTCCAGGTTTTTCGTTGCCATCGGCGCGGCCCTGTTGTCGGATAAGTACAATGAGACCAACCTGCCCCAGATCCTGAACCGGCTCAAGAGGGCAGACCAGACCGGGCTGAGAGACACGGCTGTTCTGGAGCCTCTGTTCAAAGATCAGGAGGATCTGGAAGCTTTCCGTGAGCGGCACGGAAGGGCCAGGGTCCGCAGAAAAGAGCTCAAAGACGCCAAGGGACGGCTCTATCTCGGGATCGACGCCGGATCGACCACGACCAAGTCGGTCCTTATGGATGACGATAAAAATGTTCTGTATACCTTCTATAAAAACAACCGGGGCAAGCCGATCGCGCCCATCATCGAGATGCTGAAGGACGTTTACGACCAGATGCCGGAGGGGACCTGGATCGCGGGCACCGCGGTCACCGGCTACGGCGAGAATCTGATCAAGGCAGCCTTCCACGCGGACATGGGCGAGATCGAGACCATGGCCCATTACAAGGCGGCTGAGGAGTTCCTGCCGGGAGTCGACTTCATCCTGGACATCGGCGGTCAGGACATGAAGTGCATGCGGATCAAGGACAATGCCCTCTATAATATCATGCTGAATGAGGCATGCTCCTCCGGATGCGGCTCCTTCATCGAGACCTACGCCAAGTCCGTGGACCTGTCGGTTCCGGAGTTTGCTCACGAAGCCCTGCTGGCTGAGGCTCCGGTGGATCTGGGCACCCGGTGCACGGTATTCATGAATTCCAAGGTCAAGCAGGCCCAGAAGGAGGGCGCCACCATCGGTGATATCTCCGCGGGACTGTCCTATTCGGTCATCAAGAACGCCCTCTATAAGGTCATCAAGCTGAGAAATCCTGAGGAAGCCGGCGAGAAGATCGTGGTCCAGGGCGGGACCTTCCTCAATGAGGCTGTCCTTCGCAGCATCGAAAAGATCCTGGGTAGGGATGTGGTCCGTCCGGACATTTCCGGTCTTATGGGAGCCTTCGGATGCGCGCTGATCGCAAGGGACCGCTATGATGAAGACAATGTGTCCAGCCTTTTGAAGAGAGATGAACTGGACAGCTTCGAGGTGGAGACATCGACGACCCGGTGCCACCGCTGCGAGAACAACTGCCTGCTGACCATCAACAAGTTCGGCGACGGGACCCGGCTGATCACCGGAAACCGCTGCGAGAAGGGAGCCGGGAAACAGGAGACGACGACGGATCTTCCCAACCTCTATCAGTATAAGCTGGAGCGGCTCTTCGATTACGAGAGCCTGGCGGAGGAGGACGCCCCAAGAGGGACCATCGCCATCCCGCGGGTGCTGAACATGTACGAGAACTACCCCTTCTGGCACACCTTCTTCACGGAGCTGGGCTTCCGGGTGGTACTTTCGCCGATGTCAAAGAAGTCCATCTACGAGATGGGTATGGATACTATTTCTTCGGATACGGCCTGCTATCCGGCCAAGCTGGTCCACGGCCACATCAAGTCCCTGATCAAGGACGGCTACAAGCGGATCTTCTATCCCAGCATCAACTACGAGCGGGTGGAGGACGAGAAGCAGCCCAACCATTATAACTGCCCGATCGTGGCCACTTATCCGGAGGTCATCGCCCACAACATGGACGAGATCATCGAGGAAGAGGGCGTGGAGTTCATCCATCCTTTCCTTCCTTATGACGACGACAAGCGGCTGAAGCAGGAGATGAAGAAGATCCTCAAGCCTATGGGGATCTCGATCTCGGAGATCGGCCGGGCCATCGATGAAGCCCGGGCGGAGGACGGCAGGTTCCACGAGGATATGCAAAGGGCTGGAGAGGCCGCTCTGCGCTACATTGAGAAGCATCATGTGAAGGCGATCATCCTGGCGGGACGTCCCTACCATGTGGATCCGGAGATCAACCACGGCATGGATAAGCTGATCAATTCCTACGGAATGGTGGTGCTGACCGAGGATTCGGTCTGTCATCTGGCCACTCTGGAGAGACCCATCCGTGTTCTGGACCAGTGGGTCTATCATTCCAGAATGTACCGGGCGGCGGTATTCGCCGGCACCCGCGACGACGTGGAGCTGATCCAGCTGAATTCCTTCGGCTGCGGCCTGGACGCGGTCACTACCGACCAGGTCGAGGAGATCTGCCACAATAATAATAAGCTGTATACGGTACTGAAGATCGACGAAGGTTCAAACCTGGGCGCTGCCAGGATCCGTGTCCGGTCCCTGCGGGCTGCCATCATGGAGAGGGAGAAGAACGGGATCGAGCCTACCGCCTATAACGAGCCCTACGAGAGACAGATCTTTACCAAGGAGATGAAGGAGGAGTACACGGTCATGATGCCGCAGATGTCTCCCATCCATTTCCGCCTGCTGGAGAAGATGATGCGGTCCTGCGGATACAGGGCCATCGAGCTTCCTCCGGTGACGACCAACGCGGTGGAAGAGGGGCTGAAGTATGTCAACAACGACGCCTGCTATCCGACCATCGTCACTCTGGGCCAGACCATAGCGGCTCTGAAATCGGGTCAGTACAATCCGGACAAGACGGCGGTCTTCATGTCACAGACCGGCGGCCAGTGCCGGGCTTCCAACTATATCTCTCTGCTGCGGAAGGCCCTGAAAGACCTTGGCATGGCGCAGATCCCGATCATCTCGGTCAACATGGCCGGCCTTGAGTCCAACCCGGGCTTCAAGCTGACCGATCCCAAGCTGATCAAGCGGGGCATGATGGCGGTGGTCTACGGAGACCTGTTCATGAGGGTCCTGTACGCGACCCGTCCCTACGAGGAGGAGCCGGGTTCTGCCAACAAGCTCTACGAGTTCTGGAACCGCCAGGCGGAGAAGAACGTCATGAACGGCAACATGAACGACTTCAAGAAGAACATCGAGGGCATCGTCCATGACTTCGACCGGCTGCCCCTGCTGG
>CAMOZS010000031.1 GCA_946631075.1 uncultured Bacillota bacterium
TATTTCTTCTTCTGTACTTTCTCGTTATAGCTGGATAGGTCACGGCAGGAAAGTCTGGCGAACTTCCGGTAACGCTCATCCATCTCAGCGACCGCCCAGTTCAGGGCCGCTGCAGCCTTTGCAGGCTCCGTGACGACCGGGATCAGCATGTGGGGGATCCCGTTATAGTTGGACAGCTCGACCACCTTGGGGTCGATCAGGACCAGCTTGACCTCGTCGGGCCGGGCCTTGTAAAGGAAACTGGTGATGATGGTGTTGATGCAGACGCTCTTGCCGGATCCGGTGGATCCCGCGATCAGCAGGTGGGGCATGGACTTGAGGTCCGCCACGATGGACTTGCCGGCGATATCCTTGCCGACGGCGAAGGAGATCTTGGATTTGGCGCTGCGGAAAGCGCTGGATTCGATGATCTCACGGACCGTGACCATGTTGATCCTGTCGTTTTCGATCTCGATGCCAACAGCCGGTTTGCCCGGGATCGGGGCCTCGATACGGATGCTCTTGGCCTCCATATTGAGGGCGATGTCGTCGGCCAGGTTCTTGATCCCCTTGACCTTGACGCCGCTGTCGGGATGGACCTCGTAGCGGGTGACCGCCGGGCCCTGGGCCACGTTGGTGACATGGGCGGAGATCCCGAAGCTCTTCAGGGTATCCTCCAGCTTCATGGCCTTTTCCATGAGTTCCTTCTCCATGGCCTCCCGGTTCTGGGCGCTCCTCTTGGGTTTATTGAGCAGGTCCGCCGATGGGAACTCGTAGTTCTCGGCGATCATTTCACCGTTGAAATCCTCCTGGCTCAGCCGGCTCTCCGCCGCCTGGCTGTTGGTCAGCTTCTCTGCCGGAGTCTCCGGTTCATATGTGCTGGCCACGATTGGGCCGGCGTCCTTGGTCACGGTCTGAGTTTCAGGCAAGGGCCGTTCTACCACTGGCTCCGCCGGGGCCTGTTCTGTCACCGATCTGGTCCTTCCGGTCTTCTTCGGCTTCTCCTCCTCCGGGTCTGCGCTCAGCGCCTTCCTTCCAGCCCGCAGCCGGTCACGCAGGGACTTCTCTTCCTTGGGCACTTCCGCCCGTCCGGTCGGCTCCTCCCCGCTCATGACGCTGATGATATGGTCCTGCTTGCCGGAATTGGCCCTTCTCCTGGCATCCTCTTCCCTCTGTCTCTGCCGTTCCTGACGGGCCGCCTCGACTTCCTCCGCCTCTTCTCTGGCCGTCTCCGACCGCTCCAGCTGCCGCCTCTGTCTCCGCTGGCTCATGCCCTCGAAAAACCTGGACACCGGGGTGTTGATCAGCAGGAGCAGACAGATGAAGATGACCACGAAGGTCACGATATAGAGTCCGGGAACGCCGATCCAGCCGGCCAGAAGAGACCCGACATACATGCCGAAGACGCCGCCGCCGGTCAGGTCGATGCCGGCCTGATAGCTTTCGGAAAGTCCGTGGAATCCGCCTCCTTCGACCAGGGGCGCCATGAACCGTCCCGCGTTGATCAGGGCGATCATCAGGAAAATGATCACCAGCAGGATGACCGATTTGACCCCCATGTGGATGGTCTTCCTCATGAAGAGCATGATCCCGTAGACGATGAAGTAGTACGGCAGTACAAAGGCTGTGAAGCCGAAGGTCCCCTTCAGGACGTTGGAGATCACTGCGCCTGCGCTGCCTGCGTATTTAGTCTGGAGAGCGACGATCAGGAAGACGCCAAGAGCGACCAGGATGATCCCGATAATCTCATCCTTGATCTGGGCCTTGGCCTGGTTCCTGGCCTCGATGGCGTCCACTCTTCTGGCCGCCGAGGGGCTGGTGCCGCTGGTCCTTTTATTTTTTGATGACTGGGGGCGCTTCTGTCCCCCCTTACTATTTGCCATTTTTCCCTGCCTTTGTGCTTACTGTGAGATCAGAACGTATCCGAGCACCGCCGCGGCCACCAGCCAGACGTAGATGCTGAAGCCGAACAGACGCTTGCCTGTGACGACGCGGATCATCGCTTTGATCGCGAAAATTCCGGAGAGGGCCGCCACGATCACGCCGGCGATCATGGGACCTACGATGGAGCCTTCTATGCCCTGGGCAAAGGCATCCGGCGCCTCCAGGACCACCGATCCCAGGATGGACGGGATGGAGATGAGGAAGGCGAATTTGACTGCTTCCGCCCGGTCAAGGCCTGCGATCAGGCTGCCGAACAGGGTGGATCCGGACCGGGAAACTCCCGGGCAGATGGCGATCCCCTGCATGATCCCGACGAAGACCGCGTGGCGGAACTTCATGGTCATGATGTCCCTGTCCTGCCGGCCCATCCTCTCCGCGATCAGAAGGATGCAGCCGGTGAAGATCAGGCCCAGGGAGATGCCGATCAGGGATGCGTACAGTCCGTTGAAAAAGTCTTCAAAGAGAAGACCGATCAGGCCTGTGGGGATGGTGGCCACGATGATCATGAAGCCCAGCCGCCTGGTCGGGCTGGAATTGATCCTCAGTCCCTTGCCTGTGCAGATGTCCCGTATGGTCCAGATAAGTTCCTTCACCAGTTCCACGATATCCTTCCAGTAGATGATGAATACCGAAAGCAGAGTTCCCAGATGCATCAGTACGGTAAAGGGCAGAACGTTGTCGCTCTCGATGCCGAAAAAGTACTGAAGCAGCGCAAGATGTCCCGAACTGCTGATGGGCAGAAACTCTGCCAGGCCTTGTGTCAAACCCAGAATGATCGCTTGAATGTATGTCATTTAATGTCCTCCAGTCACTATTTATACAGAATACATCATAACACAAAAGCACAATCATTGGTAGTACAAGTGTTGGCAATCTACACGATTTTGCGTTTTCTTAAGACTTTTCTGCATATTTGTACTGTTTTGTGGGGTGAATTCGGCCGTCATTATTGATTCTGAGCCGTTTTTGTGCTATATTACTGTAAGTTTCGATTTATTGACATCATTAGGAGGACTTATGAGTATTGGAAGCAGAATTAAGGAACGACGCACGGAACTGCACATTACACAGGAGAAGCTAGCTGACCAGATCGGTGTTACTAAAGGCGCTATCGCCAACTATGAGAATGAAGTAAGCACCCCGAAGATCGGTCTTATGTATAAACTGATGGACGTCCTTGATTGTGACGCCAATTATCTTCATCAGGACAATATGAAGGAGAGCACCTTTGACGCCTGCTCCACCCCCGATGAATTCAATAAACTGATTCGCAAGTACCGGGCCCTTGACGCCCGGGGCAAGGATCTGATCGAGCTGATACTGGATGCTGAGTATCAGAATTGCCATAAATAAATATAACGCGTATAACGCGAGTAAACACGGAGGATAACCACACAATGAACAGAAAGCCAAACATCGCTGTCGTAGGGGCTACGGGAGTCGTCGGCACGACTTTCCTTAAGGTCCTCGAAGAAAGAGACTTCCCTTTTGAGAACATCTATCTGATGGCTTCCAGCCGCTCTGCCGGCAAGAAGGTCACTTTCAAGGGAAAGGAATACACTGTAGAAGAGCTGACCGAGCATTCTTTTGATAAACCGATCGACATCGCTCTCTTCAGCGCCGGCGGCGGAACCAGCGCCAAGTTCGCTCCCATCGCTGCCGAGCACGGCGTCATTGTTGTGGATAACAGCAGCCAGTGGAGAATGGATGAGGATGTTCCCCTCGTCGTTCCTGAGGTCAATCCCCAGGACATCGAATGGAACCACGGCATCATCGCCAACCCCAACTGCTCCACCATCCAGGCTATGGTAGCACTCAAGCCCCTGCAGGACGTCTACGGCATCAAGCGTGTCGTCTACTCTACTTACCAGGCTGTTTCCGGCTCCGGTATGAAGGGCATCAACGACCTGAAGAACGGGCTTGCGGGAAATGATGAGGATCTGCAGGCTTATGCCCACCCCATCGCGGGCAACTGCCTCCCCCACATCGATGTCTTCCTGCCCAACGGCTACACTAAGGAAGAGATGAAGATGATCAACGAGACCCACAAGATCCTGGGCGATGACTCCATCAAGGTCACCGCGACCACTGTCCGGGTCCCGGTCTTCGACTCCCACAGCGAATCCATCAACGTGGAACTGGAGAAGCCTTTTGAGATCGAGGATATCGTCGAGCTCTTCAAGAAGTCTCCCGGCATCATCGTTCAGGACGACGTTGAGAACAACGTCTATCCTCTGGCCAGAGACGCTGCCGGAACCGACGAGGTCTACATCGGCCGTATCCGCCGCGACTTCTCCGTCGACAACGGCATCAACATCTGGGTCGTCGCGGACAACATCCGCAAGGGCGCTGCCACCAACGCCATCCAGATCGCGGAGAAGCTCCTCGAGATCCTGCCGGACTAAGGCCACTTATATCAGACTGAATGAAAACTTACCGACTGTCGCGCCAGAGTGATCTACTGCGACAGTCTTTTTTTCTGCGCCCGAGAGGCAGCCTCAGTCCATGCGAAAGCATTTGATCAGCAAAAGCTGTGAATATGTTAACTCTGCAGTAATATTCACACGGCTCCATTGCCACATGGCTCCATTGCGGCCCGGAAGCTTCTGTCCAAACCTTAAAGACGGAAGCCTTGAAAAAAGTCAACGTATTGATCTCACAGGCAGCATATACGCTGACGACTCTGCCAAAAATGCCTCACAGGCCGCCCTCAATGCCCAGGCCAACTCACCCCTGCACTGAAAAAAAGGACAAGTCATGATTTTAATCGCCTGCGAACATCGTAACTCATGACTTTTCCATCATGCAAAGGCTGTTCGGCCCTGAACAGTTCTGCCTGTTTCTGGACCGAACTTAATATGTCATGATCCCGATCATGAAAATCATGACTGTTCCTTATTTTCTCTTTGCTACTATATGATAAAAACCGCCCCGATATAGATCGGAGCGGTTTTCGCTTCTTACGAAGATTCGATTACATTTCAGATGCAACGACTTCTCTTCCATCGTAATAGTTGCAGTTCGGGCAAACTCTATGCGGAAGTTTCGGCTCGTGGCACTGCGGACAGATCGCCAGACCTGGAGTCTTCATCTTCATGTTTGCAGCTTTTCTCTGCTTTGTCTTCGCCTTTGAAGTCTTTCTCTTTGGTACTGCCATGATTACACCTCCTTCAATGGAGCTTCCAGCAGTCGGTCAAAAGCGATCAGATGGAACTCCGGAATTACAATATATTGTGTCGCGTCAAATCCGCAACATTGAAATTATACCTTCATGACTAAAGCTTGTCAATGGGTATTTTCCCTTTTTATTCGGCCTTGCCGGTAACGATGTTGTAGGTGTCTCTTGCGATCATCAGCTCTTCGTTGGTCGGGATCAGGAGGATCTTGACTCTGGAGTCGTCTCTGGAAATGATCATTTCCTTGCCTCTGACCTTGTTCTTGACCAGGTCCAGCTTGATGCCCAGGTTGCCCAGATCGTTGCAGATGATGTCACGCATGGAGATGTCGTTCTCGCCGACGCCCGCTGTGAAGACGATGGCGTCTACGCCGTTCATCTCAGCGATGTAAGCGCCGATGTAGAAGCGGACCTTGTGAGCGAAGACCTTCAGAGCCAGCTGTGCTCTCTCATTGCCTTCTGCCGCTGCTGCTTCGATGTCACGGAAGTCACTGGAAACACCGGAGATGCCCAGTACGCCGGACTTCTTGTTCAGGATCTCGTTGGCAACGCCCTGGTCCAGGTGTTCCTTCTCTCTGATATAGGTAACGATCGCCGGGTCGATGTCGCCGGATCTTGTTCCCATGACCAGACCTTCCAGCGGGGTGAAGCCCATGGATGTATCGATGCACTTGCCTCTCTTGATGGCGGAAACGGATGCGCCGTTGCCCAGGTGGCAGGTGATGATCTTCAGGTCGTCCAGGTTGACGTTCAGCATGTCGGAAGCTCTCTCTGCGACGTACTTGTGGGAGGTTCCGTGGAATCCGTAGCGGCGGATGCCGTGCTTCTCATAATATTCATAAGGAATCGCGTAGATGTAGGATTCCGGCGGCATGGTCTGGTGGAAAGCTGTGTCAAAAACGCCTACCATCGGTGTTCCCGGCATCAGTTCCTGGCATGCGGCGATACCCAGAAGGTTGGGCGGATTGTGCAGGGGAGCCAGTTCAACGCACTCTTCCAGAGCCTTGATGACTTCGTCTGTGATCAGTACGGATCTTGCGAACTTCTCACCTGCGTGTACGACTCTGTGGCCGACCGCGCCGATCTCACTCATATCTTTGACAACGCCGTGATCCTCGTCCTGGATAGCTTCCAGTACGTGACCGATCGCGTCCTTGTGGTTCTCCATCGGAGTCTCCAGCTTGAACTTATCCATTCCGATCTTCTCATGAGTGATCACGGATCCGTCCATGCCGATTCTCTCTACTAAACCTTTGCACTCGAGCACTTCGTTGGTCATGTCCAGGACCTGGTACTTCAGCGAAGAACTGCCGCAGTTGATAACTAATACTTTCATTACACGATTCCTCCGTCAATTCTAATAAACCTACGCGGCCGAAGCCGCCCATACACTTAATTATTATACTCTTGCCTGCCCTGCTTTTGCAATAGCTTTCTTATGTATTCGGCGGCGGGGTCATTGGCGCGGCGCGATCGGGATGATGATTCTCACACCATATTCAGGACCTGACTCAGGGTTTGACTCATGGCCGGGGCGGATTCTGCCAAATGGCCTTTTAAGAGGTCCGCTGGCAGAATTGAAACCAGAATTCTGCCAAACGGCTCTATTTTGCCCTGTCTGGCAGAATCATTTTCCCATGGTGAGTCGCTTTTTCTGCAAAATCACTGATATTACCCCTCCTTGGCAGAATTTCCCCCACTAAGTGAATATCCGATTCTGCAGAATCACATGAAATTGCCCTGTCTGGCAGAATTGAAATCAGAATTCTGCCAAACCGCTCTATTTTGCCCTGTCTGGCAGAATTCCCTGGCTCATCCTGAACTGACTAGCTGTCTATCCCATCCAGGGATGCCGGCGCCCGTCTCCTTTCTCGTCCAAAGGCTGGCTGGTCACCAGATTGAACATGTCTGCTGCCTTCCGGTCGACCAGGTAAGCCTCCCGGACAAGGGGATCCAGATCCTCTGTCCTGTTGCCATCGGAGATCACGACCAGGGGAACGCGCCTCTCCTCAAGACCACTGTCACCTACATCCGCAAGCTCTCGCAGGACCTTCCGTCCGTCAGGACTTGCCGCCAGGACCCGGCCGTAGGCCGGCGGCTCCAGACTTTCCTCCTGGCCGATCAAAAGCCAGACCAGGATCCTCCGTATAGCGGACGCGGTATACCTCCGTGAGACCATGGCGTCCAGAAACTCATCATAGCTTTCCCATCGGAGAGCTTCTCTGAGGAGGCGGTTCTCCATCCCCTCTCCGATCCCGTAGCCTCTGGCCAGCTGGGATGGCGTGCTCCGCAGGATGATGGCCCGGACCAGCTGATAGAGCTTGCTGTGAGCTTCGCCCAGGTCCGTCCAGGCCCGGCCGGAAGTCCCCGCAGGGCCGGTCCCATCCAAGCGGCCCGACGTCCCATCAGCGCCTGTCCCATCCAAGCGGCCCGACGTTTCGTCAGGGCCGGCCGGATCCAAACGATCCGACCCCTCAGCATCCCCGGCCGGATCATAAGGTACAAATCGGCTGATATCCTCTCCCCCGGCGATCATCTGCCGGAGGGCTGTCCCGCCGGCGAATCCTGCCTCTTCATCTGCCTGCCGGTAGCCGCTGCCGTAGCGCCTGACCGGGACCGGAGTGATTACAAGGCCTCTTTCCTTCTTCCACCAGTTCATCCTCTTCAGGTATTCCAGGGCCAGGATATTGTTTGGCTCCAGCATGAGGGCGGCAAGATCCTCCCCGAACAGTTCCCTGCAGGAGAGCTCCGTCCCCTTGGCCCGGGAGCATCCGCTGTTCATGTGCTCCCGGATCCGGTTTTCCAGATCCTCACGGTGCTCCCCCATGAGATCCGCCAGCCTTTGCAGGTTCTCCGGATGCTCCGCTTCACAGCCGAAACTGATGTGGGTTGCCCCTGCTCCGGCCAGAAGGTCCACCGCGCCCCGGGCAAAGATCTCTGCCCGCTGGCAGGCGTAGATAAAAGGCAGCTCGAAGATCAGGTCGGCCCCGCTCCGGACAGCCAGGGCTGCCCGCTCCCACTTGTCCAGGATGGCAGGCTCGCCCCGCTGGGTGAAATCCCCGCTCATGGCGCAGACCACAGCGCAGGGCCCCACAAGTTCCCGGGCCTTCCGGATCTGATAGGCATGACCATTGTGAAAAGGATCGTATTCAGCTGTTATTCCCAGGATAGTCTCCATAACTCCCCTCACGATAAAGAACGCCATGGTCCCCGGCGGGGCCCACGGCGCTGTCTTCCATTATAATGTCGCTAGTTGCTGCTGAAGCCGGTCGGCTCGTCCTCGGCCTCCATGTCCGGCAGCGGTCTTGGGGGCTCCTCAGCGTCGACCTGAGCTCTGTAGGCCATTTCCTTGAGCTCCTCACGGTTCGCTTCCAGCGCCGCGTTGATGTCGTTGAACGCCTTCTCGATGCTGGCGAACATGTCACCGAAATAGAGGGTGCTCAGGTGCTCCATCTTGCCCTGGAAACTGTAGAGGATGCCGTCCAGGTAATCGTAGGTGCCGATCTTGAGCTGCTTGGCAGTGTTCTCCGTCACCTTCATGAGTTCGTCGGCTCTGAGCTTGGATTTCACCGTGATATCGTTGCTCTCGACCAGGGCGTCCGCCTGTTTCTGAGCATCATCGATCACCGCTTCATACTGAGTCTTGGCCTCGGCGATGATCCTTTCTCTCTCGTTCTTGATCCACTGCGCCTGCTGGATCTCATCCGGAAGCTCCGCCCGGATCTCACGGACGATCTCAAGCAGCTCCTGCGAATCGACCATGATCTTACCCGTCAATGGAAATCCCGCAGCTGTATCAACGATTTCTTCGATTTCTTCCAGTAATTCTAAAACCCTCATGTCATCCTCCCGTTTCCTATGTTATGAGCGCTTTGTTTTTATTCCTTACTGCCCGAACCTGCTTCTCTGGCCTCGTCCATCCTCTGAAGGATCGCATCCGGCACCAGCCCCCTGATGTCACCGCCGAGGGAATGGACCTCCTTGACGACACTGGAACTGATAAAGGAATACTGGGGATCCGTCATCAGAAAGACAGTCTCGACCCGTTCATCGAAGAGCCTGGCATTCATCTGTGCCATCTGCAGCTCATATTCAAAATCAGAGCCGCCCCGCAGACCCCTGACGACCACGTTGAAACCATTGCGGTTCACAAAGTCCGCCAGCAGTCCCGAAAAGTGATCTACCCGTACATTCGGCAGGCAGCGCAGCGCTTCCGCAATCATGACCTCCCGTTCTTCGATGGGAAATTGCGGCACCTTGGAAGGGTTGGAAATGATACCGACAGTCAGTTCATCATAGAGCCTGGCAGCCCTGGTGATGATGTTCATATGCCCATTGGTCAGCGGATCAAAAGATCCCGTATATATCGCTTTGGTCTGCATTCATTTGCCTCCCCATATCCTTTTTAATATTATCATACCTTGCTTGTGGTTTCAACGATATATCGACAGTTTCACTATACCATATCTGCGTTCTTTTTCCCTGATTAGGCCTCCGATCTGCTCCGGCAGATCCTCTTCTTTGCGGTGCTCGCAGACCACAACGCCCCCCTCGGCCAAAAGCTGATGCTCCCAGATGATCTCAAGGGCTTCGTCCACCAGTCCCTTGTTATATGGAGGGTCCATCAGGATCACATCGAATCCCCCGGCAAGACCGGGCAGGACCTTGCGGAAGTCCCCCGCGATGACCCTGGCGTTCTCCCCCGCCCCGCAGTGGGCCAGGTTTCTTTTGATCAGGCCGATGCTCTGCCGGGAATGGTCGGTGAAGACGCACTCTGCCGCCCCGCGGGACAGGGCCTCGATCCCAAGTGCTCCCGTTCCGGCGAAGATATCCAGGACCCTGGCCCCGGGAATATCGTTGTTCAGGATGCTGAAAAGGGCCTCCTTGGCCTTGTCCGTGGTCGGACGGATATCGTAATTCTCGGGAGATTCCAGTTTTCTCCCCTTGTATATTCCAGCTATGACTCTCATCTGTCTTACTCCATTCTTTTCACTATCATAGATCCAGCGTCAGTCCGCTGCCGAACATCCCCTGCACCCTTTCCCGCAGGGCCTGATGGTCCTCATGCAAAAGCTGGGGATCCTCTTCGATCAGCTGCCTGGCCTCGTCCCTTGCCTGCTGCAGTATCTCTCCGTGCCTTGCCAGGTCCGAGATGACCAGGGGCGGAAGTCCGTGCTGGCGGGTCCCGAAAATATCCCCGGGGCCCCGCAGCTTCAGGTCCTCCTCCGCGATCAGAAAACCATCGGAAGAAGATTCCATGATCTCCCCTCTCTGCCGGGCCACCTCCGATTCTCCGTGGATGATCAGGAAGCAGTAGGACTGATGGCCTCCTCTTCCGACACGTCCCCGAAGCTGGTGCATCTGGGCCAGGCCGAACCTTTCGGCGTTCTCCAGGACCATGACCGTGGCGTTGGGCACGTTGATTCCAACTTCGATGACGACCGTCGACACCAGAAGGTCGATCCGGCCCCCGTAGAATTCCTCCATGATCCGGTCCTTTTCCTCCTGCTTCATTGCTCCGTGCAGGAGGGCGACACGGTATGCTCCGAAGCCGTGCTCCCCGTCAAAACGGGTCTGCAGCTCCTCCGCCACTTCCTCAGCGGACCGGACCTCCAGGCTCTCGGAAAGCTCGATCAGAGGGGTGACCACGTAGGCCTGGCGGCCCTTGGCCAGCTGCTGCTCCACGAAGCGGTAGCAGTCCTCGCGCAGGTCTTCTCCGATGCTCCGGGTCTTCACCGGCGTTCTGCCCGGGGGCATCTCGTCGATGACCGAAAGATCCAGGTCCCCGTAGACCACCACCGCCAGGGTTCTGGGGATGGGCGTTGCCGTCATGACCAGGACATTGGGGTCGGTCCCCTTCTCCCGCAGGCGGATCCTCTGGTCCACCCCGAACCGGTGCTGCTCATCGGTGATGACCAGGCCCAGGTCGTGAAAGACCACCTCCGGCTGTATGACGGCGTGGGTGCCGACCAGAACGTCGATCTGGCCGGTCTCCAGCCTTTGCAGGGTGTCCCGCCGGTCCGCCGCCCGCATGTGTCCGGACAGGAATCCGCAGCGGATCCCGTACCTGGCAAAGGCCGGGGCGATCCCTTCGTAGTGCTGCCTGGCCAAGATCTCTGTGGGGGCCATGAGGACCGCCTGATAGCCGCTTCGGACCGCCTTGAACATGGCGATCTCGGCCACGGCGGTCTTGCCCGATCCCACGTCTCCCTGGACCAGCCGGTTCATGATCCGGTCTGACTCCAGGTCCTCCATGATCTGGGACACGACTCTTCTCTGTGCTCCCGTCAGGGGGAAGCTGAGCCCGTTGATATATTCCTGCTCCACCGGCTGGGGATCAAAGGCAATCCCTCTGGCTCCGGTGCTCCGGGACCGGATCAGCATGAGGCCGGTCTGCAGGATGAAGAGCTCATCGAAGATCATCCGGAATTTGGCTTCCCGGTAGCGGTCCCGGCTTTCGGGGAAATGGATGTTGGCCAGGGCCCGACCAGGATCCATCAGCCGGCAGCGGGATACCATCTCTTCGGGCAGGTATTCCCGGACCTGATCGTAAACGGGGCTGGCCTGCCTTTGCCAGTCTCTCAGCTGCTTCTGGGTGATCCCCTGGGTCAGGGGATAGACCGGCAGGATCCCCTCCTCCCTCTCTTCTGCGGGAGAGAACTGGGGATGGGCCATGGCAAGGCCTGTCCGGACCTGACTGACGGTCCCATAGAAGGCGTACTGGTCTCCTTCCCGGAAGGCCTTCTTCAGAAAGCGGGCATTAAAAAAGAGAATGCTCAAGGCTCCTGTTTCATCGGAGACGTGCACCCGCAGCATCTGTCTTCGCCCGGCCCTGTAGTAATTCTGGGTCAGCCGGCTGACCGTTCCGATGACGGTCGTCTGCTGGCCGGGCCGAAGATCGGCGATGGGCGTCACCTCCGTCCTGTCCTGGTATTCTCTCGGCAGGTACCGGATCAGATCTTCGATCGATCGGATATTCAGTTTGGCAAGCGCCTCTTCTTTTTTGGGGCCCACGCCCCGCAGCGCTGTGATGGGATCAGTCAGCTGGATCATCGGATGTATTCTATATGTCTCTTGGCTATGGTTTTGGATGCTGTTCCCGTAACGACGATGGTGACCGACAGGGGTTTCTGCCCGAAGAGGGCCTCCACTTCCTGATAGATGTGGTCCATCATCGTATTGGCCGCCTGGTTCATACTGATGCCGAAGCGGACGACGATATACACCTTGATGAGGATCCCATTATCTGCCTGCTGGATCTCAACGGCATCCGCGTCCTCTTCCGCCGAGGGGGTAAAGGCCGTCAGAAGGCCGGGCCGCTTGGTGGTATAGCGTCCCTTGTAATTCTGCAGGCGCACGTTGCCGTCGCAGAGGTCGGCGGCGTCGCTGCAGATCCGGTAAATGACATTATTCGAAAAATGTATTTTTCCCAGTTCGTTGCTGATCTCAAACATATACGTATATTATCACAGATATACCCGGCCCGCAATCATGTAGCGGGCCCGGCCTTAACGAAAAAAACCATCCCCGCGTCAAACGCGGGGTTTTTCTCATGCGGGCAAAGCCCTT
>CAMOZS010000032.1 GCA_946631075.1 uncultured Bacillota bacterium
GAACCGTCCAGCTACGGGGTCGCCAGCTCCGTTCTGGCCACCATGCGGACCCTGGGCCAGACCAGCGGCATCGCCATCACCACCATCGTAGTCAATGCCCTTCTGGGAAACCTGACCCTGCAGCAGGCCTCTTCCGGCCAGTTCGAATCCGCCATGCACCTTTCCTTCTGGATCTTCACCGCCATCTGCCTCTGCGGCATGGTCATGTCCCTCAAGCGAAAGGACACCTGACCCCTACTGCTCCAGCAGATGCATGATCTGTCTCTTGTATTCCATGAACTCGTCGGTCAGGTCGTATTCCTGTCTTTCGCCCCGGGGGGTCCTGATCCTGATCTCGGTCCGGATCTGGCCCGGCGCGCCGGTCATGATGTAGATCCGGTCGGACAGGAGGATGGCCTCATTGATGTCATGGGTGATGAATACCGTCGTCAGCCGGATCTTCTCCATCACGTCCAGATACCAGCGGTGGATCTTCCCCTTGGTGATGGTGTCCAGGGCCGAGAAGGGCTCATCCAGCAAGGCCACGTTATCCGAGAACAGGTAGGTCCTGAGCAGGGCCGCCCGCTGCCTCATGCCGCCGGAAAGCTGTTTGGGATACAGTTTCTCCGTTCCGCCGAGACCGAACTCATCGAAATGCTCTGCCGCCCTCTCCCTGGCCCGCCTGGCGGGCATGCCCCGGATGATCAGGGGCAGGGCCACATTGTCCACGATGGTCTTGTAGGGAAAGAGCAGGTCCTTCTGGAGCATGTAGCTGATCCGTCCGGTGGTTCCCGTGATGTCCTCCCCGTCCAGGATGACCTGGCCTGCTGTGGGCCGATAGATCCCGGAGATGCAGTTGAACAAAGTGGTCTTGCCGCTTCCGGAGACCCCTAGCAGGCTGACCAGTTCCCCCTGGTCCACAGCGATGGAGATGCCCTCGATGATTTTCCTGTCACCGAAGCTCATGGATATGTCGCGTGTTTCCAGTTTGTGGGTCATCTTATTCCGCTGCCGGCAGATAATCGTTGGAGAAACCCCAGTCCATCTGGATCTCGTCCTCTGCCAGTCCCTTTTCATTGATAAAGCGGAAGAATCTGTTCCAGCGGTCCGCGTCGATCAGGCCCCACTGGTCGGCGTCAGAGATGTACTCATCCGCCAGATACTTCTGGCTTGCCAGAGCCAGGTCCGCGTCCACCTCCGGATTGGCCTTGACCAGGATGTCAGCCGCTTCCTCCGGGTTCTGAGCCGCGTATTCGTAGCCCTTGCTGACGGCCGCCAGGAAAGCCTTGGCCGTATCCGGGTCAGACTCCAGGAAGTCATCGTTGGCGATGATCACCGGCGAATAATAGTCGAAGGCTTCATCGATGTCCTTGAAGGCGAAATAGTCGACCGGGAAATCCTGGACCTCGGCGTTGACGCCGGCCCATCCGTAGTAGACCCAGATGCTGTCCACCTGGCCCGCCTTGAGAGCGGATACCTCGTCATCGATGGTCTCGGGGATCATCTCCACCTTATCGAAATCGCCCCCGTCCTCTTCAACGCATTCCTTCAGGATCGCCTGCTCGATGGGCAGTTCCCATGTGGCGTAGGACTTGCCTTCCAGACCCTTGGGGCTGGTGATGCCGTTTCCCTTGGCGGACATGATGCCGGAAAGGTTGTGCTGGAGGATGGCCGCGACGGCTGTGATGGGGATGGCCTTCTCACTGCCGGTCAGAGCCGGGACCATGTAATCCTGGAAGGACACGCCGAACTGGGCCTGGCCGGAACCGACCATGGTCTCCGCCCCGTCATCAGGCGGCTGTACGACTTCCACTTCCAGCCCCGCTTCATCAAAATAGCCCAGCTCCTGAGCCACATATACGCCGGTATGGTTGGTGTTGGGCGTCCAGTCGAGGACGAAGGTGATCTTGGTCTTGTCCGCTCCTGCGCTATCGCTGTCGGCCGACTGATCCGATCCGCAGCCCGCCATGCAAAGGCTGGCCATGACCAGGCAGACCAGAGCTGCCAGTAATTTTTTCTTCATTTGTTCTTACCTGCTTTCTCTATACTTTGTTAGCTGTCCTCTGTCTCTCCTCCGGCTGCTTCCGGTTCCTCCCTCTCCCAGGGCATGCATTTCTTCTGCAGGGCGTTCACCAGCCAGATCAGAAGAAGGCTGATGATGGAGATGAGGAAGATGACAGCGAACATCTTGTCATAGGCGAATGATTTTTTGACCCGGGTCATATATACGCCCAGTCCGGCAAAGCCTCCCAGCCACTCGGCCAGGACCGCGCCGACCACCGCGTAGGCCACGGTGATCCGCAGGCCCGAAAAGAAGTTGGGCAGGGCGCTGGGAAACTTGAGGTGGCGGAAGATCTGCCAGCGGCTGGCTCCCATGGACCTCATCAGGTTGACCCCGTCCCTGTCCACATTCCGGAAGCCGTCCAGCATTCCGATGGCGATGGGAAAAAAGGTGATCAGCACGATCAGGATGATCTTGGGGGTCATCTTGTATCCGAACCAGAGCACCAGCAGAGGCGCGATGGCGACCGCCGGGATGGTCTGGGTCAGGACGATCAGCGGATACATGGCCTTGTAGGCCGGCTCCCACCGGTCCATCAGGCAGGCCGCCAGAAATCCTATGGTTATCCCTGTGACCGTACCGACCAGGGTTTCCGCCAGAGTCACCCTGGAGTGGTACATGAGCAGTCCGAAATCATGGACGAAGGCCTTCACCGTTTCCGCGGGCGAAGGCAGCATGAAATTGGGCACGATCTCAAACAGGGACAGACCCTCCCAGATGGCCAGGATGGCCAGGACGGATATGACCGGGTAAAGATTATTCGTGGTATTTTCCGATTTTCTTTTCAATGCTCAGGACCTCGCCTTCCGGCTTGTAACTGATCTTGACATAGGCCGCGACAGACGGTGCTCCCGCTCTGATGGCGATGTGCTGGCATTCCTTGACGATGTCCATCAGCTCATCATAGGGACCCTCGATGGTGGTCTCAAAGGGGCCTACATAATAGTTGTACCCCTGGCCGGCGATATAGTCGATGACCTCATCGACGATCCGGCACAGTTCCTCATCATCGGGTGCCTGTGGCAGTGACTGGATGGCTACACTTGCTTCCATTGCTTTTTCTTCTCCTTTCTGCGCTCCGGCCGGGTCTTCCGGCAAAACAAAAGCGCTCACACGAAAAGGAGCGCTTGAGATCTTTCTTATTCCGCTTCCCTGCGCCGGCATTATCCGGATCAGGTAATGAGGGTCTCCGACGGATCGGACTCTCAGCTTTCGCTCCCCTGGCTTATATTTTTCATATGGATTGTACCACTGTCAGCTCATAAAGGCAAGAGACTTCGGATCAGTCCCGGTGGACCTTTTCCCACAAAAGGCCGTCCAGATCATATGCCTCCCTCTGCTCATCCGGCATGCCCAGGGCCAGGATGCCCACGATCCGGATGGGCAGGTCCAGTCCCAGGATCCGGCGGACGTTATCCTCCGCGTCGCCTCCCTCCTGATCCTTCCTCATCCTCATCTGGACCCAGCAGCTTCCCACTCCCTGTGAAGAGGCCATCAGGTCCATGTAGGCCAGGGCGATGGAGCTGTCCTCGATCCAGGCATCCGAAAGGTCGCTGTCCGCGGTGACGGCGATGGCTGCCCTGGCTCCTGCCAGCAGACTTGATCCGTGCCACTTGGCCCGGGAAAGCTGGTCCAGCTTCCGGGGATCGCGGACCACATAGTACTCCCAGGGCCGCTTGTTCCTGCTGGTGGGCGCAAGAAGGCCGGCCTGGAGGATCCGTTCCATTTTTTTCTCAGGGATCTCTTCACCAGTGTACTTCCTGATGCTCCGTCTGCTGCGCATGATGTCCAGTAATTCCATTTTTCCTGTTCCTTTCTTATCCCGATCAGGTCCTCTTCCGGTATTTCCTCATGTATTCGATGGTCCTGTGGAGGGTGTCCGTCTGATAGATCTGGTCCAGATGCCCGGCGAAATCCAGGCCGTAGCGGTCTCCCATCTCCTCCAGGAGCATCCCAAGTTCCTCTTCCTGCCTCTGCTCCCTGTCATCCAGAAGATCCTCCATGCTGATCTGCCGCTCGATCTCTGTGGACAGGTCATAGATCCCGGCTCCAATCAGCCTCACCGGTCCCTTGTCGACGTGCTCCAGCAGATGCTCCGCCTCCCGATAGATGCTCAGAGCGCTGTCTGAGCGCAGCTGATTTCTGGACCGGGTGATCCCCCGCATGTCCGAATAGGTCAGCTTCAGGGTCACCCCGTTTCCGTGCAGCCTGTGCCTTCTTGCCCGGTGCTCCACACACAGGGCCAGGAGCAGGAGCACGTCCTTAAGGAGCACGGGGTCTTCCACATCCTCCTGGAAAGTGACCTCCCGGCTGATGGACTTGGCGTCCTGGGGCCTGTAGGGGGTGACCCTCCGGTCATCCTCTCCCCGGGCCAGGCGGCTGATCCACCGCCCCTGTTTGCCCAAAAGCCGTTCTACGGTCTCCCGGTTGTCCCGGATATCGCGCACCGTCCGGATCCCGACCGCGTACAGCTTCTCCGCGGTCATGGCTCCTACGGTATAGAGCACCCGCACGTCCCGGTCGATGATCAGATCGACGAAGTCCTCCGCCGTAGGGATCTCGAAATATCCGTCCGGTTTTTTCTCCTCGCTGGCGGTCTTGGCCGCTGTCTTGGAATAGGCCACACCGATGGAGCAGGTAAGTCCCAGTTCCTTCCTGGTCCGCTCCTTGATGGTGTGTGCTATCCTCCGGGCCCCCTCCAGGTTTTGTGCCTGCAAGGTGACGTCCAGATAGGCCTCGTCCAGAGCGATAGCCTCCAGGGCCGAAGCGTAGGAATTCCAGATCTGATGGAGCTGTCCCGACACAGACTTGTATTTCTCGAAGTTGGGGTGCATGTAGATCCCGCCCGGGCAAAGTCTGTAGGCTTCCTTGATGTTCATGGCGGAATGGATGCCGTACCTGCGGGCCTCGTAGCTGCAGGTGGCGACCACCCCCCGCTCACCCGGAAGAGCTCCGATGATCAGAGGCTTTCCCCGAAGGCCGGGGTCATCTCTCACTTCTACCGACGCGTAAAAGGCGTCCATATCTACGTGAATGATGATCTGGTCCATTTTCTTTTAGTTTGCTGACTGTGTGTAGGCGTCCGTGATCAGCTGGGCCTGCTCCTGATAGACATTCATCAGTTTCATGGACCACTCCTCGTAAACATCGTAAGCGTCTCCGCTGGCGTACATGATCTCCGCCATCTTCTCGACCCCTTCATTGCTGGTCTCGGCAAGCAGGGAGATCTTGTCGTTGCTCAGTTCAGCCTTTTCTTCGACCGTGGAAAGGCTGGCTGCTTCCTTGGTATATTCCTCCGCCAGTTTGGGGGCTTCT
This sequence comes from uncultured Bacillota bacterium, assembly GCA_946631075.1. GTDB lineage: Bacteria > Bacillota > Clostridia > Peptostreptococcales > Anaerovoracaceae > Lentihominibacter. Next base: position 5,357 of record CAMOZS010000032.1, read on the forward strand.
TCCTTCATCCTGGCTGTGTACTCTTCATAGACGCTCTCGTAGGACGCGCCCGGATCGGCATCCGATGATTCATAATCGGGGATGTCCTGGTCTGCCTCCTCAGTGACGGCGGAACCCGAATCCGCTGCTTCCCCGCTGTCCCCGTCCTTGCCTCCTCCGATGAAGAGGAAGAGGGCGATCAGGACCACCAGGACCACAGCGCCGATAATGATGAAAAGCTTCTTTCTGCTTTTTTTCGGCGCTTCCTCTTCGGGCCCCTCGGCCGGCTCCGGTTCGGGTTCGGCCGCCGGTACGGCCATTGGTTCAGGTTCGGCCACCGATTCCGATTCAGTTTCCGCAGCCTTTTTCATATAAGGCAGGATGGCTCCCAGCTCCTCGGGCGGATAGGGCATGGCGAACTGGCGTCCGGAATACTCAAAGATAAAGGCCGGATCCTGGCCGCCCCGATGCCGGATGTTGCTGATCTGCCTGTAGTCGATTACCTTATCATTGAGGATCAGACAGTCCTCCTTAAAGCAGTATCTGATCCCCCTGTAGTTTGTTTCGTACATAAAACGCTCCTGACCTTGTCCCTGTCCTATTCGAATGACACCTCTTCATAGGTCTTATACTTGCCCCGCTTGCGCAGCTCCTCCGTAACAGCGCTTTTGAAGGTGCCCTCGTGGATGTTCTCGAATCCGTTCTTTCGGATGATGCTCTTCATGTAGTCCACGTGGGGGCAGCGGTCATGGTGACGGTTCTCGGTCACGATGCAGCTGGCAAGGTGGATGGCCACTTCGGATTTCTTGATGTCGGTCTTGACATGCAGCTTCTTGCCGAAATGCTCCAGCTGGGCGGCCACACCGGTGCCGCAGCATCCGCCGCAGGTCGTCGTAAGGAATTTCGTTCCCTCCGGATATCCGCCGAAGGCGTCCCTGCGCTCAAAGAAGGCGTTGGAGCAGGCGAAGCCGGAGCACCGTTTTTTTGAATGCTCGCACTGGATTGCAATGACGTATCTGATCTTACTCTTATCCATGTTATGATCCTCCTACAGCTGTTTTTTTACTTACTGATCTCAGCTTTTATTATACCGTAAACCGGTCTCCTTTAATAGATGATAACTTTCGTCCCCCTGGGCACATGATCGTAGATCCACTTGGCGTTCTTGATGTCCAGCCGGATACAGCCGTGGGACCTGCTCTGTCCCAGCCGGTAGCTGACGCAATTGTTGGGCTCCGACTGGCGGTCGTACAGCGTGCTGTGGAAGAAGTAGCTTCCCCAGAACTGGGTATAATACCAGACCCGCATATTGGTCCCCGTATCGAAATGGAGGCCCCTGGTCCCGATCACGAAAGTCCCCTTGGGCGTCGGCGTGGAAGATTTGCCTGTGACGCACTTCCATTTATGCAGGCGTTTCCAGTCGTTCCTGCTTCCCTTGTAGACCCTGACCTGGTGCTTTTTGAGTCTCACTACGATCAGATACTTGGAAAGGCTGCTGTAGGACTGGTTGTTCCGGTCCACTCCATCGCCGATCCTCCGCCAGAGCCGGCCCGACTCCGGGGAGAACTCGAACCAGGTCCTGCTGATCTTTTTGATCCCCCGGTAACGCTTGCCGTCTTTGAAGTAGAACTTCTTATTGCCTTCCCTGTACCATCCGGTGTACCTCTTGCCCTTGCCCTTCTTGTTGAAATAGTAGAGCTTGCCGTAGTCGCCGATTTTCTTCCTGCCGATCCCCTTGGTATTGCTGCCCTTATCAAAGTAGACGATGAAGTACTTGTCTCTCTGACGCTTCTTGCTCTTCTTTCCTTTCTTGTTGATCCACCAGCATTTCATGACCCCTTTATCGTTGATCTTGACCCGGTAGCAGTTTCTGAGCTTCTTCTTTTTATGTTTCTTTTTATTGTGCTTCTTTTTGTTTTTCTTGTCCTTCTTCTTGTGCTTCTTCTTATCCTTATCTTTCTTCTTGTTCTTGCTCTTTTTCTTCTTATGCTTTTTCTTTTTATCCTTCTTCTTTTTCTTTTTGTCCTTTTTCTTCTTGTCTTTCTTCTTTTTATCCTTCTTGTCCTTCTTTGACTCCTTGGCCGACTTGGTCACTTTCTTTCCCTTGGAATGGGAATCTCCGGAAGCGAAGGATGTTGCAGGCATGGACATGGTCACCACCAGCATGACCGTAAGCAGCCAGAGGGTGATCAGTTTCCACCATCTATGTTGTCCTGTTCTTTTCTCTTCTCTCATCTCTGCCTCCTATTCCTGCCCGGCCCTGGCTATCTCAAGCCAGGCCGAGATCCCCGCGTTCCGGCTGCCTGTCAGATCTCCCCTGCCCAGCCGGGCAGTCGCGGCATCAACCGTCTGATCAGCCAGCTTAAGGGCGATCTTCCGGTTCACGGACCGGGAGACCATGCCCTTGGCTATGGTCCTCAGCTCTTCCTGCAGCTCCTCCCGCCGGGACATGGGAAGCTCCTCATCGTCCAGCAGGACGGCAACCGCTTTTGGCAGCACGACATTATCAGGCTGCCTTTCGATCTCCAGATCGAGGATCTTCCTGACGGCCAGGTACTGGGCCCATGACATCTTCGGTTTCCCCCGCTCCAGATTGTAGACAGTCTGTTTGGTCACATCCAGCAGCCTGCCCATCTGGTCGGCGGACCATCCCGCCAGCTGCCGGATCGTATAGAGGTTGTCCTGTAATCGGGCAACGATTTTAAGCTGCTCGTCGTTCATCTGCTCTTCTTCCTTTACAGTTAGCATTATATATAAATGTCAGTTTTACGTCAACATGCCTATATATTATAATATATTAAAGTAAAATTATTTTACTTCCGGAAAAACAGAACAAATCCCCATTCTGCCAACAGACCCTGTAGGGAAGGCCATGGCAGAATTGACCGAATCACAAGGCCCCTGGTATTCTTCTGCCCGCAGCTTTTTCGGAAATGTGACTAACAACTATGCCAACCCTTGAAAAACCATCTTGCTTAGTCACAAAATCTCAGCCAATTCCCGCCGTGCAGCAAAAACAACAACAGATCCTGTGACTAAGCAGGATCTGTTTTCAACGTTTTCATTTGTTTTGGGTCGCATTTCGGAAAAAGTCCATTAATAGAAAACCTAAATGCAGCATTATTGCAGATCGTCCGCTGCCGCTTTCGTATTAATGCCATTCAGCCAGACTGCTCAGGACACGCGGATCCCATCCGGCCTATATCTCTATGATCTGATATCCGCAGGCGTTGATGATGACCGTCCCTGAAGGATGGTCCAGCCTTTTGCTGATCCTGCCATAGTTCAGATGGACATGGCCGTGGATCATATATTGGGGCCGGAACCGGTCCAGCAGATCGCCAAAGGCTTCAAAGCCCCGGTGGGGAATATCCTCCAGGTCTCCATAGCCCCGGGCCGGAGCATGGGTCACCAGGATGTCCAGCTTTTTCTGAAGAAGGATCCTGGGGATCAGCCGCCGCATTCTCCGCTGCATTTCCTTCTGGGTATACTGGTTTTCTCCCGGACTGTACCTGAGCGATCCGCCCAGGCCGGCTATGCTTATCCCCTGATAGGAGAAGACTTTCCCTTCGATGCAGATCCCGCAGGTCATCTCCCCGTAGCTGTGATTGCCCCTGACATAGACCAGCAGGGCGTTCACCCTGTCCGCCAGTTCCTCCAGATAGGAAGGGTGCAGGTCTCCGCAGGAGATGATCAGGTCGATATGGGGCAGGCTCCCCGTCTCCGCTCTACTCAGGAGCTGCCGGGATTCTTCATCGGATACCGCAAGGATCCTCATTCTCTCACCTCCGTCAGTATCCCGTCCGCGCTGACCGCCTTCTGTGCCGTCTCCGTCAGCTCATCCCAGCGGGGTATGCTTCCCACTACGCATTCATGCAGCCAATCCATGTTGACGATCTCCTCCGGGCTGAGGCCCAGGTCCTCTTCCGACCGGTACTCATAGACACTGGTCGAGATCACTCTCTTCCCGGCGGAAAGAACGCTCCTGATCATGCTCTGCTCCCGGCTGTCTTCCCTTGGGGAGGAAGCCATGATCCTGGCGTTCTGGGCCGGGATCTCTCCCTCGAAGGGACCGATCAGGCCCGCGGTCACCGCTTTTTTGAGGCCCTTGATCAGGTGGGCCGTTCCCGGAGGCAGGTCCTCCGAGAGCCGGATCCCGATCACACCGGAGGACATCCCCCACCAGTAGTTCAGTGCCTGGTCTCTGGCTGTTCCTTCCTCCTGATTCCAGTCTCCTGCCATCAGGCTGCGGATCAGGGTCTCATAGAACCGTCCCCATCTCCACTCAGGCCGGGCCAGCATGAAGGCGGACCCGTCCTTTTCGTAACTGTAAAGACCGTACTCCCGGTCATCTTTTGCCGGATGGATCAGATCCGGTCCCGATACGATGGAAAGGCCCTCTTCGTGCAGCTTTCCCCTCCAGTCCCTGTCCTTAAGGCAGGACCAGATCAGATGGATCCGGACATCGGGATCGATCATGGCCGCTCCGATGGCAAAGGCGTTGATGTTGGCGATGGTCCCGAACATGGGCGCTCCGCAGACATAAGCGATCCGGTGATCCCGGGACGTGGCCGCGGCCAGGACTCCCAGAAGGAACTTGACCTCATAGAGTCTGCCGTAGTAGGTCCGCACCGCCTTGTGGGGCAGGTTGACGGAGCAGTTGAGGAAACGGATCTCCGGATGGAGGACCGCTGCCCTCAGGGTATCCTTCATCTGGGCCGGGGAGGTCGTGAAGATGAGCCTGGCTCCTTCACCGATGGCAGTCTCCACCGCCCGGTCAAACTGTTCCTGGGTCCCGCATCCGGGAAAGGCCATGGTCCGGACCCTTCCCTGCAGCTTCTTCTCCATGTAGAGCCGCCCCTCCTCATGGCCGTTCAGCCAGCGGGATCCGGCCGGATCCCCGTCATAGATGAAGGCGGCCTTCATCCCGTGGAAGGAGATATAGGCGGTGCCCTTTCTTATGATCCTTCCCAGGGGCAGGCGGGACCTGCGGGCATTGGGCAGGCGGACGAAGGCGATCGGCTTGCGGTTTGCCCTGACCCGGTATTCCGTCTTCAGGTTCCTGATCTTCTTTCTCAGTTCCTCCCGGGTGTCGGTATACAGGATATCTCTGCCGTAGACATCCAGAAAGAGCATGAAGGCGTCTCCGACCGGAAACTGCAGTTCTTCTCCGATCTGCTGATACTCAACGGAAAAGATAAAAAAGGTGGACCTCAGGCTTTGCACCGCCTTCTCGTCCCATTGATCGTCCAGACCTTCCCCGAACATTTCCGCCAGCCTTTGGTAGTCCCCCTTCCCGGAAAGCATGGGAAGATACTGGCGGGTACACGAAAAATAGCGAAGAAACTCACGGTAGGACCTGTTTTCTTCGCTCTCTATATCCCGGGGCAGGATCCGGATGACTTCCGCCGGTATGCCCGGATTTCCCAGATACTTGAGGACAGAGACCCGCTTGTTTCCCTCCAGGACGTAGAACCTGCCCAGAAACTCATAGACCTTGATCGGCTCTTTGATCCCCTCAGCCTCCTGGTAGCGCAGAAGGCTGACCCACTTCTGAGCAAACTCGGAATTCTCCGAAAGAAGGGGCATGAAATTCCCGGCAAAGGCCTCCTGCCTTCCCTTGGTGACCGTCCCCCTGATCAGACTGACCGGGATCTCAAGGATCCCTACCCGCTGCTCCCGGTGCTCCTTTCTCTCCCTGACCATCTCATCCAGGGCCGGGAGAAAGGGATATCTTCCCTCCCCCATATCCTGCCGGTACGCTTTTTCGGCCAGCCTTTTTGCCTTCGTATAATCGTCTATGCTCATCAGTCTCCTTTACTTCAAAGATCAGCCCTGCTCAAGGTAATTGAATTCGTCATTATCGCACACCACCGGCAGGAGGATCTCCGTAACGTATTCGTCCTGCTCATCGGAGGTGTATATATCGATCACGTAGCGCTCATAGGAGCTTCCCGCCAGTTCCAGGCCGTGCTCCCGGGCCCAGCTGACCGCCCGCTCGTAGCTTTCCCGGATCCGGGACAGTCTGCCCAGATGGTAGACGGAAACGGCCAGAAAGCCCTCGATGGTCCGCAGGTTCTTGCTGCTGCTCGCGCCCGGATAGCATTCCTGGATCAGGGTCACCTCCGAGGGGACCCCGGCCATCCTGTCCTCCATATCCTGACTGAACAGGGTATAGGCCCCGCCCACATCGATCAGTGAGTGGCCATCGGATTTGGCCATGGTATAGTGGAGGGTCTCCAGCTTGGCCTCCCCGTAAGGATCATCCGGATCCAGATGCCCTTCCATGCACATGTAATTCCGGGTCGGGATATGCTTCAGGGAAACATTGTCCTTTCCGATCATGCGCACCCGCCTGCCCTCGCACAGCAGGCCGTACCAGCCTTTGAGCGAGTCCAGCCGGTTCTGATAGTATTTCATCTGCTGCCTGGTCTCCTCGATCTGGGCCCGGAAGATCTCCTCATAATCGTCCAGATCGTTGGTCGACAGGAGCCTCCCCGCCATCTCCAGAGAGAAGCCTTCCTCAAGGAAGTAACGGATCACCTGGACCCGGCGGAGGGTCTCCATGGTGAAGTAGCGGTAGCCGCCCTTCGATATCTGATCCGGAACGATCAGACCCTTGGCTTCGTAGAGCCGCAGAGCTCTCCTGGTCACATTGCAGATCTCGGAGGCCTGGCCGGAGGAATAGAGTTCTTTCTGTTCCATTTGATTTCTCCTTTTGACACCCATATCTTACCTCATGCAAAGGCTGGATTCAATTAGCAATAGTGCCTTCCTCCCCGTCTGTCCCTTCGGTGACTTCCTCCTCATCCTGCTTTTCGCCGAAAAGATCCATGCCCACGACGCCGATGGTGATCATGATGAGACCTGCGATATCCACCGGAGTAAGCGGAAGATGGAACCAGACCACGGATACGATGGCCAGGAAGATGATCCCCACACCGGACCAGACCGCGTAGGCGATCCCCAGATTCAGCTCCTTCAGACTGAAGCCGAAGAAGACCGCGCTGGCCGAATAGATCAGAAAACAGATGACAGACGGACCGGGGACCGTAAAGCCTTCCGTATAGCTGATGATGAAATTACCTGCCAGTTCCAGAAGAACCGCGATAAGAAACATGATCTTCGCTTTGGCTTTTTTCACTTCGCTCACCCCTCCCTTACATAGATCCGAACAGGTGGATGAGGATGCATGCCGCGATGATCAGGATCATGCAGACAATACCGATGACGGTCATCCGCTGTTTGAATACGACCATGGAAATGATACTTGAAAGAACGATCCCCACCCCGCAGAAGACCGCGTAGGCGATACTGATGTTGATCGT
>CAMOZS010000033.1 GCA_946631075.1 uncultured Bacillota bacterium
GCCTCTGCCAGGGCAGGACCTGCGAGAAGATGGTCCAGGCCATCCTGAGAGCAGAGCTGGGCGAGACTCCGCAGGAGATCGGACATAACACAGCAAGGCCTCCGGTCAGACCGGTAACCTTCGGATCATTAGCAGGAGGTGAAGACAATGGCAATGAATAATTACGATGTCATGGTGATCGGCGCCGGCGCCATCGGCTCCAGCGTTGCCTACCACCTGGCGAAAAAAGGATACAAGACAGCCCTGGTCGAAAGAGGAGATCTGGCCAGCGGAACCTCCAGCCACTGCGACGCGGTCGCGCTGATCTGCGATAAGGACCCCGGAATCGACACCCAGATGGGCTACTCCAGTATCGAGCGTTACCTGGAGCTGCAGGAGGAACTTTCCTACGATTTCGAATTCCATCAGAGAGGCTGCCTCTACGTATGCGAGACCGAGCCGGAGATGGAAGCAGCGAAGCAGTACGTAGACGCTCAGGTCGCTGACGGATACGACATGCGGATGCTGGACCCCAAGGAGATCTTCGAGATGGAACCGAATCTGGCCCGTGATCTGATCGGCGGATTCTGGTCCGACCCGGACTGCTCCATGAACCCCTATAAGCTCTGCTACGCCTACGCGGACGCAGGCAAAAGGCTGGGCATGGACATCCTGACCCACCACGAGGTCAAGGGGATCACCCTGGAGAACGGCAAGGTCGCTGCTCTGGTCACCGATCAGGGAACATACAAGACCGAGCGGGTCATCAACTGCGCCGGCGTATGGGCTCCCTTCATCGGCCAGCTGGTCGGGATCGATATTCCGATCAAGCCAAGAAAGGGCATCGTCATGATCTCCGAGAGAGGCGTGCCGATCGTCAACCAGAAGATCCAGGAGTTCGGTTACATGATGTCTAAGTTCGAGAATCTGAACTTCACCAGAAACGTAAGCGAGCGTGTTGAAAGAAACAATGTAGCTATGGTCATCGAGCCGACCGACGCCAGCAACGTGCTGATCGGCGGCAACCGTGACTTCCACGGATACAATATCGATACTGAGATCGAGGTCATGCAGGCTGTCGCGGAGAGAGCCATCCGCTTCTTCCCCTGCCTGAAGGATATCAACTGCATCCGTACCTACTCAGGTCTGAGACCCTGGGTCGTCGACCACCTGCCGATCGTATCGGAAGTGGACGGCATTCCGGGCTTCTACATCGCAGCCGGTCATGAGGGAGACGGCATCAGCCTTTCCGCGATCACCGGCAAGATGGTTTCCCAGTTGGTCGCCGGCGAAGAGACCGACTTCGATATTTCCAAGCTGAACTTCAGAAGATTTCAGCAGGCATAAATAAGTTTTTCATTAGTATAAGGAGTCCCATCAGCTCACAAGTTCGCTGTGGCGACTCCATTAGGAGGAAAAGAAAATGGCAGAGAGAAAAATCCCTTATGGCGTAATGGTACCCCTGGTAACACCTTTCCACGAAGATGAGAGCATCGACTGGGACGGTTACAAAAAGATCATCGATTACTGCATCGAAGGCGGACTGCACGGCATCCTGGTCGGCGGATCCACCGGTGAGTATCACATGATGACCCTGGAAGAAAGAAAAGAACTGATCAAGAAAGGCTGCGAGTTCGCTGAAGGAAGAGTTCCCGTTATGTGCGGAACCGGCGAATACACCGCAAAGGAGACCATCGAACTGACCAACTACGCGGCTGACTGCGGAGCGACATGGGGCCTGGTGCTCCCGCCCTTCTATCAGCAGACGACGGAAGAAGGCATCTATGAGTTCTTCAAGGAGATCGCTGACAATTCCAAGATCGGCATCGTCATCTATCACAACCCGGGCGCGACCAACGTTGAGCTGTCCGTCCCCCTTTGCAAAAGGCTGGCGGAGATCCCCAACATCGTAGCCATCAAGGATACGACGGATGAGAGACATACGGCTCAGACCATCGCGGCGACCAGAGGAGTGCCCGATTTCACCGTTATGGAAGCGGAAGAGCATCTGCTCCTGCCGACCTACTCCGTAGGCGGTACAGCGGCATTCTCCATCCTCTTCAACCTGCTGCCGAAGGAAATGCGTCAGATGTTCGACCTGGCTGTCGAGCAGAACGACTTCAAGGCGGCGATGGAACTGAACGCCAAGCTGGCTCCCTTCTATGATCTGATGGAAGCAGAGCCGTATCCGGGTCCGGTCAAGGCTGGTCTGGACTGTCTGGGACTTCCGGGCGGCATCGTTCGTAAGCCTCTGACCCAGCCGACAGACTGGATGAGAGAGACCATGGCCAGGCTGCTGACAGACATCGGCTATGAGGTAGTTAAATAAATAAGTTTACATTCATCACAGGGGAGGGCATCAGGAGAGTATAATCATCTTATCTTGACCCTCCCTGCTTTTGCAAAAGGACGTAGCTCTAACAACGTATCAGGAGGTGTGAAAGTGGCTGATACATTAAACAAAGCGACAGAACAGGATCAGTAGATCCGGTAAGACGATATAACTCAATACTCAACCGAAATTCACCCGAAATTCAACCCAAAGAAACGATCCCGGCCCAAATCTCTGACCGGGACCGTTTCATAGAAAAAGGAGGTCATTATGCCAGATTATCTGAAAGACAGAAGATACGGGTTCATCAGCCCGGAAAACAGAGGAACGAAGATCGCGACCATGGATCACCAGCAGGTGTCCGGATACGGTGTCGGTATCGTCTACATCGAGAATGTCAACTATCCCCTGGTTCCCGGCAATGTAGTCAATGCCTGGACCTACGATTTTCCGGTCCGCATGGCGCCGGTAAAGAATCTGACCAATGACCGCCTGTTCAACGCAGATCCGACCATCAAGGATGATGTGATCGAGGCGGCTCAGCACATGGTCCAGTACGACGGCGTCCGGGCCATCTGCTCGGCCTGCGGATTTTTCGGCAATTATCAAAAGGCTGTGGCGGAGGCGGTCGACGTGCCGGTAGCCATGTCTTCCCTGGTCCAGATCCCATGGATCAGGACCCTGCTGAAGCCGGACCAGAAGATCGCCATCCTGACGGCAAACGGGGCTTCTCTGAATGAGAATCTCCTGGCCCAGTGCGGTGTCGAAGATACGAAGAACCTGATCTGGAAGGGCTTCGAGAACACCAAGGAGTTCTCCGCCGTCGTCAGCATGACGCCGGTATTCGACAATGAAGTGGCCAGGCAGGAAGTCGTTGAGGGAGCTCTGGAACTGATCGAGGGCGAGAACGTCGGAGCCATCCTGCTGGAGTGCAGCGACATGCCACCCTACGCGGCGGACATCCAGGCGGCGACCCTGCTTCCGGTATTTGACTTCATCACCCTGATCAAGTGGATGCAGAGCGCGGTCATGCAGCGTCCCTACGCGGGGTGGATGTAGAGAATACAGGGCTTGACAGCTGTGATATACTAAAGTCAATTCATACATGAGATACACAACAAACACAAGGAGGAACGGTTAATGAAAATCACTGTTTTGAACGGAAGCCCCAGAAAGCAGAATACATCTTTCATGGTCGATGCCTTCGTTGCGGGCGCTGAGGAAGCAGGCCACACTGTAGAAGTTATCCAGGTCGGCAAGATGAAGATCGGCGGCTGCCTGGGCTGTGAATACTGCCACGGCAAGGGCGAAGGCCAGTGCATCCAGAAGGATGATATGGAAAAGGTCTACCCAGCCTTTGCAGACTGCGATATGATCGTCTTCGCTTCTCCGATCTACTACTTCGGAATGACAGCGCAGATCGCTGCAGCGATTCAGCGTGTTTACGCCTTGATGAAGTGGCCCAAGGCGACCAAGGCCGCTCTGCTCCTGTCTTCCATGTCCCCCAACGTTTATGACGGCGCTATCGCTACTTACAAGGGCATTCTGGGATTCACCGGCATCGAGGACGTGGGCGTGTTCACTGCTAAGGATCCGGAGAACAGCACAGATGAACTGAAGCAGACCATCTACGATTTCGCGAAGGGACTGTAACGATTACAAGTCGATGGCGCGATATCAGTTCAGTCTGTTATATACATTCATATTTATGGCGCTGGGGGTCCTGGCGCCTCTGATCGGTGCCTACCTGGATGAGGCCGGGTTCACCGGAGATCAGATCGGGATCATCACAGCTTCAGGAACATTCGTGGCCGTGTTCGCGGCGCCCTTCTGGGGGCAGCGCTACGCGGCCATTGAAGATGGAGCCCGCCGCTACTATCTGGTGGCGGCTATTTTTGCTGCGGCCGCTGTGGTCTCGCTTACTCTGCCCGGCCTGAGATCCTTCGGGATCTTTCTGACCGCCTTCATCATCCTCTATGTTTTCCAGTCTCCGTCGGTCTCTCTGATGGATGCCCTGACCATCGATGTCGGGGAGGATTTCGGGCTGATCCGGACCTTCGGCGCCCTGGGTTTTGCGGCATCCTGCTTCGGCGCGGCCTTTCTGGCGGACCGGGTGGGGACCTCGGTGATCTTTCCCATCTACGCCGGATGCTTTCTGATCGGGGCAGCCATCGTGCTCCTGATCCGGAGGACAGCGGGCAAAGGCAGGGCCGGCCGGGAAGGGGAGCACGACCGCGATAGAGAGCACGGCGGGGAGCACCGCCGCGGGGAGCATGAGCATGAAGCTGCACGCCGCGGGGAGGAGCACCGCCATGAGGCTGCACGCCGCGAGGAGGAACCGGGCCGCGGCAGCCGGATGTACCGGCAGCTCCTGTCCAACCGGGCCTATGTTCTGATCGTCCTGTGCGCTTTTTTCATCAACGGGACGGACAATGCCAACAACACCTATTTCAATTTCCTCTACCTGGACGGGGGCGGGACCCTGACCGGTGTGGGGGTCGCTTTTCTGCTGATGGCCGGAAGCGAGGCCCCCTTCATGGCAGCTTCGACCTGGCTCACCCGCAGATTCGGCCAGGACAGGATCCTTCTGGTAGCGATCGTTTTTTCTGTGATCCGCTTCGGCCTGTTCGCCCTGGGCCTTCCGGCCCCGGTCCTGATCGCTCTCTTTCCTCTGCAGGGCCTGGTCAACGGAATCACCCTGGTGGAGTACGTGAAATACGTATCCCGGGTCATCCCGCCGGAGCTGAGAGGGATCGGCATAGCTGTTTATTACGCTATCGGTTCCAGCTTCAGCACCATCGTCTGCCAGCTGATCGGAGGCCACCTGCTGGATCATCCCGTCTTTTCGCTGACCGGACCGGAGAGCGTCTATCTCTTCTTCGCGGTCTTCAACATTGCCGGCGTACTCATCTTTCAGCTGGGCTGCCGCCGGTCCTGACTGAATGGAAAAATATAGAAAAAGGGAGTACGTTTGTACTCCCTTACTTAAACATATACATATATCGGCGGGCCTCTAGAAACGCTTCTCGGCAGCAATGGCGTGGCCCATCAGCCCTTCGCCCTTGGCCATCCGGTTCACCAGAGGCGCGATGGCGGCGGAAGCCTCCGCAGTCATGCGCTGGTTGGTGCAGGCCTTGAGGAAGGTCCCGACCCAGACGCCGCCGGTATAGCGGGCAGCTTTGACGGTGGGCAGGGTGTGGTTGGTGCCGGAGGCGTAATCACCGAAGACTTCAGCCGTGTTGCCTCCGATAAAGAGGGATCCGTAATTGATCAGATCATCCAGGATCCTGTCCGGATCGGCGATATTGACCTCCAGGTGCTCCGGCGCGTAATCATTGCAGACCCGGACCGCCTCAGCCAGATCATCCACCACGACGACCTCACCGTAGTCATCCCAGGAGCGGCGGGCGATACCGGCCGTCTCCAGACTTTGCAGCTCGGTCTCTACTTCGGATATAACAGCCTTTGCGAGAGCCTCATCGGTCGCCAGCAGATAGCCCTTGGCGTTGGGGTCGTGCTCGCACTGGGCAAGAAGATCGGCAGCAAGAACATCCGGCCGGGCCGTCTCATCCGCGATGACCAGGACTTCACTTGGGCCCGCGATGAAATCGATCCCCACCTGTCCGTAGCACTGGCGCTTGGCCTCCGCGACGAACTGGTTGCCCGGTCCCACGATCACATCCACCGGACGGATCTGGTCCGTGCCGTAGGAAAAGGCCGCGATAGCCTGTGCTCCGCCGACCGCGTAGATCTCATCCGCGCCGGCCAGATCCATGGCGACCAGAGTTTTGTAATGGATGCTCCCGGTCCCGTGAACGACCGGAGCCGTAGCGCAGACCCGGCCGACGCCGGCTACCTTGGCCGGTGTGATCAGCATCAGGGCCGTTGAAAACAGAGGATAGCTTCCGCCGGGGACATAACAGCAGCAGGAGCTGACCGGAATGATGCGGTGGCCGAGAAAGATCCCTGGCTGAGGACAGAAGTCCTTCACTTCGGACATGGAATCCCTCTGGGCCCTGGCGAAGGCCTCGATGTTGGCTTTCGCGGCTTTGAGATCCTCGATATCCGCAGGATCCATCTGAGCGTAGGCCGCTTCGATCTCCTCCCGGCTGACCCGGAATGACTCACGGACGAAACCGTCGAAACGGTCGCTGTATTCCCGAAGGGCGGCGTCGCCGTTTTGACAGACATTGTCGATGATATCGGAGACCGTATTGCGCAGTTTGCGGTTGTCCTCTGCTGTGCGTTCTTTTGCTTTCTTGATGATCTTCATGATGTTTTGCCTTTCCCCAGATCAGAATAGTGATCTGACTTCCTTGATATTGCGTACACCGACGATCTGTATGCCGGTCTCATTCTTTCTTAAGCGGTCCGCGTTCCGGATCGGGAGCACGACCCGGGCGAAGCCGAGCCGCTCCGCCTCCCGGACGATCTTGTCCCCGTTCTGGATGGAACGGAGATCTCCCGTCAGCCCGATCTCGCCGAGGACCAGGGTCTTGCTGTCCAGAGGCTTGCCCAGCAGGGAAGAGATCACCGCCATGGCCACTGCCAGGTCGGTATAGGTCCCCTCCGGACGAAGCCCACCGACGATATTCACGTACACATCCTGGTCCGCCAGACGAAGACCCATCTTCTTCTCCAGGACCGCCAGGATCATATTCAGCCGGCCGCTGTCCACACCCAGGGATGTCCTGCGGGCGAATCCCACGCTGCAGGGAGAGGTGAGAGCCTGGACCTCCAGGATCAGAGGCCGGGTCCCCTCATAGACCGCAGTCGCGATAGCGCCTTCGTTTTCCCGGTCCATTTCCTCCATCAGAAGACCGGACAGGTTCTCGATCTCGATCAGGCCTTCCTGGGCCATTTCGAATGCGCCGATCTCGCTGGTGGTACCGAACCTGTTTTTCTGGGCCCGGAGGATCCGCATCTCATGGCTGCGGTCACCGGTGAAGCTGAGCACGCAGTCCACCATATGCTCCACGATCCGGGGCCCCGCAAGCTCGCCGCTCTTGGTCACGTGAGCGACGATGAAGACAGGGATGCCGTCCGACTTGCCGATCTTCATCAGCTCATTGCCGCAGGCCCGGACCTGGGATACGCTGCCCGGAGCCGATTCCAGCTGGGCCGTGTACATGGTCTGGATCGAGTCGATGATCAGAAAGACCGGCTTCAGGGTCTGGCAGACGGCGCTGATGTTCTCCATATTCGTCTCGGACAGGATGAAGAGCTGATCCGGCAGCTGGCCGCATACCCGGTCTGCCCGCATCTTGATCTGTTCCTCCGATTCCTCGCCGGACACGTACAGGACCTTGCCTTCCGTCCGGGCGATGTGGGCTGCAGCCTGGATGATGATGGTGGACTTGCCGATGCCCGGCTCGCCTGAGATCAGGGTGAGAGAGCCGGGGACCAGACCTCCGCCAAGGACCCGGTTCAGCTCGCCTATACCGGTGTCGATCCGCTGGGCTTCCCCGGAACGGATCTCCGCCAGCCTGGCAGGCTTTCCCGGATGGCCGGCAGGGCCGGGGCCGGATGTTGAGCCGGTTCTGCCCGCGGACGTACGCCTGCGGGGGTCATCCGCAGGGACATCCACGATCTTCTCTTCGACCATGGAATTCCAGGCGCCGCAGATGCACTGGCCCATCCATTTAGGACTTTCATATCCGCATTCCTGACAGACGAATACGGTCTTCGCTTTTTTCGCCATGATTAAGATTCCTCTTCATCGGATGGAGGAGGCAGCAGCTTGTCTGTCCTGACCAGGTCCAGCTCGAACCAGAAGGTTGAGCCCTGGCCAAGGGTGCTGTCAACTCCGAATGTCGCTTTATGCAGGGTCAGGATCTCCTTGACGATGGAAAGGCCCAGACCGGATCCCTCGCTGGTCCTGACTGTATTGGAACTGGAACGGTAGTAGCGTTCCCAGATGTGATCCAGGTCCTCCGCGGCGATGCCGCTGCCGTGGTCCTCGACGCTGACCCGGACCAGCCTGCCTTTTCGCTGCAGTGAGATGTTGATCTGTTTGTCTTCGCCGCAGAACTTCACGGCATTGGTCACCAGGTTGGAGATGACCTGCTTCAGCTTCTCTTCGTCTCCGTTGACGATGAAGTCTGAAGGACAGTTCACGTTGAGCTGGTAGCCCTGCTCCACTTCCAGGACCCGGTAGGTCCGGGCGATGGAGAGGACCGCCTGGGAAAGGCTGAACTCCTTCTTCTCGATGGAGATCTTGCCGGACTGCATGCGGGATACGGCCAGAAGGTCGTCGACCAGATCGTTCAGCCTTTTTGACTCATCGATGATGACCTGCAGGTGCTGTTCCCGCTTCTGGGGGTTGTCCCCGGAGATGTCCCGGATCATTTCGGCGTAGGACCGGATCATGGTCAGGGGGGTCCTCAGGTCGTGGGAGACGTTGGCGATCAGGTCCTTCTGCATCAGGTCCGACTTCTCCAGCTCTATGGAGGCGGAGGTCAGAGTGTCGGCCAGATTGTTGATCTCCGTGTAGTGGCCGCCTTTGAAAACGATCCCGTATTCTCCGTGGGCCAGCCGCTCGGCCGATGATGTGATCTTACGGATGGGCCGGGTGATGCGGGCGGACAGATACAGGGACATGATAAAGGCCAGTATAAGTGAGATGATCGTGACATAGATCAGGATCGTCGTCATGATCTTGCTGGTCGAGGTGACGGGCCGAAGGGGAGAGAAGATATACAGGACCATGGCGTCCTCATAATTCGAACCGCAGTCTTCCTTGTTGAGGACGGAAGCATAGGCGTATACATCCTTCTCGGTGGAATTCTCTACCTGGGATCTCTGCACATCCCCGCCGTCATTCGAAACGATATCGTCATAGATGGATACGATGGATCCTCCGTACTCCTGAAGCAGATTGTTCCCCAAAGGGGAGTAGAAGAGAACGGGAGTGCCGTCGTAGAAGGAAATGACGAAGATATGAAGGTCATAGGACCGGGACAGCTTGTCCATCTCATCGTGAAAGGCGGCCTCGGTCTCATGGGGATAGGCCTCCTGCAGCTGCTCCGCGACCATCCTGGTCTGAGAGGTCTTCATGGCACCGTAAAAATTGTTCAGGAACAGGACCTGCAGGGTCCAGAGGAGGACCATCAGGAAGCCTGCGAACAGCACGAAGTACATGAAGGTTTTGAACTTGACACTCTTGAAATCAGGATTAAGCTTCAAATTTATATCCTACCCCACGCAGCGTTACGATGTAATCGCGGTATTTCCCCAGATTGTTTCTCAGGTTCTTGATATGGGTGTCGATGGTACGGTCTTCGCCGTAAAAATCATATCCCCAGATATCCGAGAGAAGCTGGTCCCTGGACAGGGCCAGGTTCCTGTGCTCGACCAGATAGAAGAGGAGGTCGTATTCCTTGGGAGTCAGGTCCACCTTCTCACCGTCGATGGTGACCGTACGGGCCGGAATGTTGATCTTCAGTCCGTCAAAGGTCAGTTCGTTGGAGACGGGCTGCTGGGCGGCGCTGCGTCTTGACAGGACCGCGTTGACCCGGGCCATCAGTTCCTTGGGACTGAAGGGCTTGACCACATAATCGTCGATGCCCAGCTCAAAGCCGAACAGCTTGTCGTACTCCTCGCTTCTGGCGGAGAGCATGATGATGGGGGTGTCCTTCTCCTTGCGGATCTCCTTGCAGGCGGAATAACCGTCCAGCTTCGGCATCATGATGTCCATGATGATCAGGTCGTAATCGTTCATCTTGCAAAGGCCGACCGCGGCCATCCCATCGGCGGCCTCGGTAACTTCATGCCCGTTGAACTCGGAATATTCCCGGATGACTTCGCGGATCTTCTGCTCGTCATCGGCAACCAGAATCTTAGCCATAATATATGTCCTCCTTGCAACAGGATAATACTCTTTCGTGAAGGATCTGTGTGCTTTGCGTGTGTATACCGCAATATTCATAATAGCACAATTTGATGGGCAGAGGTAAGAAATTGTGATATAATATCAAATAAGTATGACCAGAAGGTAATGCGGGAGGAATGTATGTACCAGGTAGGCGATAAGATCCTGTATCCTATGCATGGAGCGGGAATCATAAAACAAATCGAGAAGCGGGAAATACTGGGCAGCGTCAAGGATTACTATATCCTGCACGTTCCTTGCGGTGACATGAAAGTCATGATTCCGGTGGATAATTGCGATGCCATCGGCGTTCGTCCGATCGTCACGGAAGACAGAATATGGGAAGCCGTAGAGATCCTGAAACAGGAATCGACACAGATGACCGGAAACTGGAACAAAAGGTATCGCGAGAACATGGAGAAGATCAAGACCGGAAACATTGAGCTGGTTGCTGAGATCGTTCGCAATCTGACGAGGATAGACAGGGAAAATCGTCTGTCCGCCGGTGAGAAGAAGATGCTTACCAACGTCAGGAAGATCCTGCAGAGTGAGATCATGCTCGTTTGCAATATCGACGAGACAGAGGCCCGCAGGATCATCGAGGACGCCATCTGAGCAGGCATACTGCAAAATCTGGACGAAAGGAGGTGAGAAAGAGTGCTTGAAAGAATATGGAAAACAGTTTTCACGATCATCGGCGCGGTCATCGGATACGGGGCGTATCAGCTGACTGCCTTTATCGCAGCGGGAAGAGGCTACGTTCTGGATGAACGGTTCTCCGTCGTGGAGAGGATGTTCATCGTTGTTGTTTTCGTCATTATTTTTGGATTAATTTTTCTTAAGCTGACTCCGCTTCTGACCCGGCAGGGACAGAAGGCTGCGGTAACGATCGAATCGGATCTGAAGAAGACATCCGCCAACGATATCGTCCTGACTTCGTCGGGCCTGATCGTCGGTCTGATCATTGCCTATCTGCTGACTGGGCTTTATGAAGGGATCAACATACCCATCCTGAGGGTCGTACTGAATATCATCACCTACGTGATCCTGGGATCACTGGGCGTACTGGTAGCCAACACCCGGGGCAAGGATATCCGGGAGACCCTGCTGGCCGTGAGGCGGGCGCCCTCTTCCGGCAAGGGCGGTAAGCACAAGCCGGAGTCGACGCCCAAGATCCTGGACACCAGCGTCATCATCGACGGCAGGATATTCGACATCATGAAGACCGGCTTTCTGGAAGGGCCGATCATCATTGCGGAATTCGTTCTGGTGGAGCTGCAGCATGTGGCGGATTCTTCCGACTCGCTGAAGCGCAACCGGGGCCGCCGGGGTCTGGATATCCTGAACAAGATCCAGACCGAATACGGCGTCGAGATATACAATACAGCAGAAGACGCGTCTCTGGAAGAGATCCCGGAAGTGGATGTCAAGCTGCTGAAACTGGCCCAGAATATCGGGGGCAAGGTGGTGACCAATGATTTCAACCTGAACAAGGTCGCCGCCATCAAAGGGGTGCCGGTGCTGAACATCAATGAACTGGCCAACACCCTCAAGCCGGTGGTGCTGCCGGGAGAAGAGATGATCCTTTCCCTGGTCAAAGAAGGAAAGGAACGCAATCAGGCAGTGGCCTATCTGGATGACGGCACCATGATCGTCGTCGAAGACGGAAGGCGGTTCATCGGTCAGACCATCAAGGTCACAGTGACCAGCGTCCTGCAGACCACTGCGGGAAGAATGATCTTCGCGAAACCTTCGGGGGACCGGTGATCACCGAAGACAGGAGGACCGGATATGTATAACGGCAAGCGGGTGGCTGTCATCATAGCAGCTGGCGGAACGGGATCAAGGGTCGGAGCATCCATCCCGAAACAGTATCTGAAGATCGGCGGCCAGCCGGTGATCATCAAAGCCATGAAGGTATTTGACGGCATGGAGGCGGTGGATCATATCTTCGTCGTCGCCGGAGAAGACTATGTGGACTATTGCCAGGAGCTGATCGACAGACATGGCTTTGAAAAAATGGAGACCGTAGTCGCCGGAGGAAAGCTCCGGCAGGATTCCGTCTACAACGCCCTGCAGGAGATGAACCGGAGAAAGCCCGGGGTCGAGTACGTACTGATCCACGACGCGGCGAGGCCCTTCATCAGTGAGGAAGTGGTCCGCTACGTCCTGCAGGCGACGGAAGAAGGAGGCGCGGCAGTGGCCTGCGTCGCCATGA
>CAMOZS010000034.1 GCA_946631075.1 uncultured Bacillota bacterium
CGAAATCCACGCTGACCTGGCCCGGCCCGAAGGCCCGGAGGGCTTCGCCTCCGCCATCGTTTTTAATCTGGGCTATCTTCCCGGAGGCGACAAGAGCCTGACCACCCGGGAGGAAACCACTCTTGAAGCCGTCCGCTCCAGCCTTTGCATGCTGAAAAAGGACGGCCTTCTCTGCCTCACCATGTACAGCGGACACCCGGAAGGAGCCAAAGAAAAACGAGCCCTTCTGGCTTTCGCCGAAGGGCTCGATCCCAAACAATGGCACGTCTGCTATCTCAGCATGCCCAATCAGGGTAACCATCCGCCGGAGATCCTCCTGATCTCCCGCAAGAAGTGACCGCCGCGCTTATTTGAACACAACTGTCACCTTCTGGTCCTTCATGACCTTTTTGATGGTGAAGCTGGCCTTTCTCGCGTTCTTCTTTACCTTGATTTTCTTGGAGCCGGCCTTGATGGACTTGATCGTATGTCCCTTGCCCGCCTTGACGGTGATCTTCACATCGTTTCCGGGAACGACAGCGCCGCCGCCGGAGACCGATCCTTTACCTTTCTTCTTCACCGTGACCTTGACCAGGTTGCTTGCTACCGGAGCCTTGGCGGTGTAGACATTTTCACCGTCGAATCCGTAGATCTTCTGTCCGACGCAGATACCTGTGATCTCAGTGTTGTCGACTCTGGTCACGAAGTTGTATCCGGTGTCGGTGAAGACATCCTTAGCAGCGTCATACACGAAGGTATCGCCGTAATCCATGACCGGAGCTCCGAAGTAGATCAGACCGTTCTTCACGGCGCTGACAGAAAGATCACAGGACGGATACTTCTTGCCGCCTCTGGATATCACTTCCCCCTCCAGGTGGGGACGGATACCTTCATTCTCTGTCAGCTTGGACGCTGTCCAGCTTTTGCCGTTGAAGGTCAGGTTGGCCGGGAGACAGTACTCTTCGCTGTCTTCATCCAAAGGCTGGCTGTAGCCCATCGTATAGATCAGACGGTTTCCGGTCTGAAGGGCCTTGCCGCCCGCTCTTACCTCAGGAAGAGCCTTGCCGTTGGCCCAGCGTTTGCTCTTCTTCTGGGCCGGATCAAAAGTCTTCACTTTGTTTGTCAGGTCTCCGCTCTCATAGCTGTAGCCGCCCATGAAATAGAGCTTGCCATTGTAAGCCGCCATCGTGTAGTCGGTCGTCTTGGTCAGCTCCTTGGGCAGGGCGCCCAGGTTTTGCACCTTGCCGGTCTTGACATCGACGCTGATCAGCCGGTAATCGCCGGAGTAGATCCGGTAAGCGCCGTCGCCCTCGCCGTAATCATCATCGTCGCCTGAACGCAGGATCACCCTGTTGTCCTTACCGAAGAACCAGAAATCATCCATCTCTTCTTCGAACTCATCCGCTTCACCGTATTCGATCACCGAATACAGTTTCCCGCTCATGTAGGCCAGATCGTCGCCGAAGGCCATAGCGTAGGTCGCGTTCTTGTTCTTCTCCAGCTTGAAGATGCTGTCCGGATTGATCGTGGTCACGATATCCGCGCCCTGGTTAAACTTCTTCGTATCCCATTTCAGGATCATATGTGTATCCGTGAAAGGCATGTAGATGTACCTTCCGTCGGTCGTCATCGCCTCGCCCGTGCTTTCATCGTACAGGCCCTTCACCTGGCTGTAGGTCTTTTTGCCGTTGACCAGGTACTGGTCGGTCCGGGTGGCTTTCTTGCCGCCGAAGCCGGTCACGACGATGGTCTCGACATTGTTGATCCATCCATTATCCTTGATGACGACTTCCCTGTCCGTATTGGACAGGATCTCCGCCGCCTCCATCTGATCCTCATCCGGACCGACCATTACGGACAGTCCGCTGCTGGGATTCAGGCCGGAGCCGCTGATGGTGATCGTCTTAGCAACCGGATCCACCTTGACTCTTCCGATCCGCGGAGAAAGCTCAGCCGGCTTTTTGGTGAAATCGAGGGAACCTCCCGATGCGACAGGCAGGCCCTCATCGTCCCTTACCATGGACAGGACTTCGTTGATCAGGGTTTCCGAATCGATCGTCTCGCCTGCTGCCTCCAGGGCGGCCGCCTTCAGGGCCACAGTACCGGAAACATAAGGCGTAGCCATGGATGTGCCGGAGTAGAAATCATACTTTCCGAAATCCGATGTGCTCTTCAGGTCCTCTCTGGAAAGGCCCAGATCATCCAGGCAGGCGTGCATTTCTCCGTCCTCATAAGCGTAGAGAATGATGATGGTCTTCCATTCCAGGCTGGTTGCATCCGGGTCTTTCGCCCTGGCCTCTTTCCAGGCCTCCTTCATTTCATCCCGGTCCATGCCCGCTCTGAAGTGATACCAGTCATCAGGCTGGTCCTTGAACAGATATACCCCATCGTCCAGAGGCAGTTCTCCGATCGAGTCGATGTCCACAGCTGTGTCTGCCGGCACATCCATCAGTCCCAGGATGCCGCCTTCATCTTTTTTCGCGTATGTCTGAGCCATACAGCTGAAGCAGGGCGGAACCGCCGCATCCTTGCTGATCTCGTAGGGGATGGACAGGACGACCAGATCGCCCTCCTCGACGTTCTCAGCGTCTATGTGGAGGGCCTTCTGCTCATCATTCAGGAATCCGCCTTCCCCTTCGGTGATGGTCACCTTCGGTCCTTCAGATGCCTCCGGATCATAGAGCTCTCCGTTGACATAAGTCTCTGCAGCAAGCGCCTCAGCGCCGCTCCATCCTCCGGCCGTCTCAAAATCGTTGTACTGCTGGGAGATGTCGGCCTGAGCGCTGCCGTAGATCCCCGGGTTATAGCAGTCGTAGCTTACCGTCGAAAGGATATCGGAACCCGGTGCCGCGATATCGACGGTCTCCTTGCCGTAATTGGAGTAGGATGCCAGGTCGCCTCTGACATTGGTCGCGGCGACGCTGATCAGGTAGGGGCTGTCATACATAGCCGGGAAATCCCCGCCCCTGTCGTTGTTGTTGGATTCATTTCCGGCAGCGGCCACCGTGACCGCTCCCTTCTCGCCGACCAGATCGATCAGAGCTTCGAAGATCTTGCTCTCTTCCGCTCCGCCCCAGGAATTGTTTATCGCGACGACCGGCTCGCCAAGATCGATGGCCTTGCTGACGTAGTTATAGGCGCCGATCTCATGCTCCAGATAGGCGCTTCCGTCTTCGTCCAGCATCCGCAGAGCCATGATCCTGATGTTCTGGTTGACGCCGCTGATGCCGATGCCGTTATTTCCGGCAGCGCCGATGATACCGGCGCAGTGGGTGCCGTGACCGTTCTCATCCATGGGGTCATCGTCGCCCTTGTTGAAGTCGAATCCGTACTCGCCCTTGAGGGTCGGCTGGTGGGTATTGTGCCACATGTTGTCCGCCAGGTCGGGATTGGTATAGTCGACGCCCGTGTCGACGATCGCCACGATCTTCTCCGATCCTGTCGTTCCCTGGTCCCAGAGAGCGCTCACATTGGGCGCGACCGTGCTTGCCGGACCGCCGTCCAGGCTGCCCTGCATGCTCCACTGCTTCTCAAAATAAGGGTCGTTGACGCTGCTGATATGGATCCGGTAGTTGGGCTCCGCGTAGATCACGTCATCTCTTTCCCTCAGTTTTTTGATCATTTCCTTAGTGGTCAGCTTGTCCGACTTCACCAGGACGACCCCGGTGAATGCTCCGGCAGATGCCTTGCTGCTTCCCACTTTTCCGGAGGCGTCCGCATCTTCGGGAACGGTCTCATCGAAGGACCAGACTTTGCTGATCTCGATGTCCTCCATGGGATCCTCCCCGGAGCACAGGCTGGCCTGCGCCCTTGACTTTGTCATTTTCTTCGATGTCCTGAACATGACCAGGGCCTGACCCTGCGCGTATTCTTCGTCATTGTTCTCCTGCAGGGTCGCCGGCTTGAGCAGGCTCCCCGGACTGATGTCATGACCTGATGCAGCAGGCTGCATCGCCGCGCTGACGGCGGTCGTCCCGCCAAGCGCGAATGCAATGATGATCATGGTCATCACCGCGATTCTGATTCTGCTTCTCATAGGTACTCCTCTCTCCGCGAAAATAACGTTTTACTCGGTCCAGATCCTGTAACCGCCCTTCTCCACCGGCTCCCAGGGATCGTCGACTCTGAGGCCCCTGAGATTGTTCTCCAGAGCCCGAATCACGCCGCTGTGGGCCACGATGATGATGTTGCGGGCATAGTCGTCCGCCAGGATCTTGCGCAGCGCCGCCATTGCCCGGTACTGCATATCATAAAAATTCTCAGAACGGTTTCCCGTTTTGAAGGCAAACAAATCTTTTCCCCGCCGTTCATACAGGTCCGGTTCCTCCTCCCGGATCTCCCGTACCGGCCGGCCGTCCCACGGGCCCAGATCAATCTCACGCAGATCCTGCAAAGGCTGGACATCCGCGTAGATCCGGTCCCTGCGGTAGGCATCGCTGATCTGATCCGCGATGATATCCGCCGTTTCCTTAGCCCTGCAAAGATCGCTGCAGTAGATCCGGTCGATGGCGGGCAGAGGCTCCCTGCCAAGGGATACCCCGGGTACATAATTCTTCTCCGCGGCCACGTCCGCCGCGATCACTTCGGTCAGGGCCTCTCCCAGCTGCCGGGCCTGGTCCCTTCCCTCATCGCTTAGGGGAACGTCGTACTGGCCGATGAACATGGGCTCCTCGTGCTGCTCCGTTTCCCCGTGACGGACCAGGATGATCCTCTTCATCGAAGCCAGGACCTCCAGCTTCTCCCGCTGACAGCCGTAGGAAACGAATCTTTTGATCTCCTCGTAATGCTCCGGCGTGTCCATGTCCAGCAGGACTTCCTCATCCGGCACCGGGACCCTTACCATCTGGTCCCAGCAGCTATCGGTGATGGCCTTGAGCCCGCCCTCGCCGTTATAGGAGACGATCTCGCCGACCCTGGCGGCCGGTACCAGGAGGGGATGGCCCTTCTTGCCTTCGAAGGTTGGCACGAAGAAGCTGGTCTCCGCGGCTGAGCCTTCACCCTCCGCCTTCTCATCGGCCGCGGTCATCAGCATGCGGATGGCCCGGATGGTGATCAGGGGGCAGTCTGCCGGTACCAGGAAATAGCCCTTCTTGTCCGAAAAGGCTTCCCCAGCCTTTGCAAGGCCTGCCTGGATGGATGAAAACATCCCGCTTTCGTATTTCTCATTGTATATTTCGGTCAGGCGCTGGTCCCGGATGGTCTCCTGCAGGTCTTCTCTGCGGTGCCCGGTGACGATGACGATGTCCTCTATGCCGGCTCCCCGCAGGGTCTCCGCCAGGCCTGTCACCGCCGGTCTTCCGTCCACCGGCAGCAAAGGCTTGAACTCCTTCATCCTGGTGGAAAGCCCGGCTGCCAGGATCACCGCTCCGTAACGGGAGGGATCCGACGCCCTTGTATATCCTATGTTCATATCTTTTCCTTCTTCTGCTGATGTTTACGCGTGCAGCAGTGCCTTGCTGTCCGTCTTCTGATCCTCCGGCGTCCTCTGTGACCGGACCTGGATGATCTCCGCCGCGATGCTGATGCCGATCTCCTCCGGGGTCTCCGAGCCGATCTCAAGGCCGATGGGGGCGTGGACCCGGCTCAGTTCCTCCTCCGTGAAGCCTTCCTCCCGCAGCTGGTCGAAAAGGAGATTGTTCTTCCTCCGGCTTCCGATCATGCCCAGATAGGCGAAGGGCTTACGCAAAGCCTGGCGCAGCACGGTCAGGTCTCCTCTGTGTCCCCGGGTCACGATGATCAGATAGCTGTCCTGATCGACCTCGATGTCATCGAAGCAGTGGTCGAAATCACTGCAGACGACGGTCTGCTCCGCCTGGGGAAAACGGTCCGGATTGGCATACTCCTCCCGGTCATCGACGATGACCGTCTCAAAGTCGATGTGACGGAGGACCGGCTCCAGGGCCTTGGCCACATGGCCTCCGCCGAAGATGAATGCCCGGTCCATCTCCTTGAACTCCTCGATGAAATTGCCCGGGTCCGCCGCGCTGATGTAATCGATCTGGATGGTAGCGTCGCCGCCGCATCCCATCTCCAGGGCGCCGTCCTTTCCCTTTTGTTTCTCATCCAGGATGAACTCGTAGGTCATGGACTTCTCTTTGGTCTGGAGCATCTGACGGCAGAGCTTCTCGGTCTCCGCCTCCAGAAGGCCGCCTCCCACGGTGCCGACCGTGTGTCCCCCGTCCCGCATCAGCAGGCAGGCGTCCCTGTGCCTGGGGGCGGACCCTTTGGTCCCGACCACTCTGGCCACGACGAAATCGTAACCTTCTTCAATATACTTTCTGGCGATATAGGAAATCGGTTCTCCCATGGTTTTCCTCCTTTATTTGACCGGCTTGGCGGCGATCATCAGGAAGTACCCGATGTCGCGTTTCCTGCCGCCGGCTTCTGTCTTGAGATATGAGCTGAGCCCGGCCAGATCCTCTTCGCTGTAACCGTCCAGGTCCTGGCTGCGGTCTTCGAAACTGATCACCTGGAATCCGGTCTCCTCCAGCTGACGAATCAGGGCCTCCTGGTAAAAAGCTCCCTCGAAGCGGAAGCTGACGAATTTCAGGCTCCGTTCCTCGCAGTCCCCTTCCTTGTGGGGGATCCTGCTCTGGCGGTCGGCTTCGATGGCCACCGCCCGCATCTGATCCGGGTCCGGGTCCTTCTCGTAGAAATCGCTGATGATCAGCCTGCCGCCCTTCTTGAGGACGCAGTAGGCTTCATGGAGGGCCTCATCCGGCATGTTGATCAGGCTGAGGCTGTTTTCCATCAGGATCCCGTCAAAGGTAAAGGACATATAGCTGTCCAGGAATTCTCCGTCTCCGAACTTGATGTCCGCCTCCGGATGGGCTTCTTTGGCCTCGGATATCCTGGCCAGATTGATGTCTATCCCTTCGGCCTGCATGCCAAGGTCTTCGTTGAGGTGGGCGACGGTGTCACCCCGGCCGCAGCCGATATCCAGAAGGCGGCTTCCGGCCTTGAGCTTGGCCAGTTCTATGCCTATGTCGGTCAGGGCCTGGCCGCCCGGTCTTGCTTTTGTCATCTATTATCTCCTGCTAATAGGACCTGGCCCATGCGCACGTCAAGCGCGCGGGAGCCAGGTCCTGCTGATTACCGATTCTTCTTATTCCGCCATTACGTAATACTTGCCTGTCTCCGGATCCATATATACGGTTCCCATTTCCTGCAGCTGTGTATTGGCATCGATTTCCTGGGTGACGGCTCCGTCAAGGCCGTCGATCTCATAAGTCGCGTTAGACCCGGACTTGCTGATCTCGCCGGTCTCGCTGACGTTGACGTTCCAGCTGAGGATCAGAGCCAGCAGGATCCCGCAGGCAAAAACCAGCATGGCGTCCGCCATGTTGCCTACGCCCTCCATCGGGCTGAAGTTCTCCGGTGTGCGAACAACTCTGAGTCTGCCTCTTGTTCCTACTACTTTCATCTTTTACTGCCTCCCATCTGCCGGTGCAAAACTCTCCAGAAGGTCATCCAGAGACTTGATCTGCTCCATTTCCTTGGCAATGGCTGCTTCTGCCGCCGCTGCCCCTTCTGATCTGCGCAGCTCAGCTTCCGCTGCCCGGACTTCCGCCTGCAGCTGGTCCGCGTCATATCCCGCGATGGTCTTGCTGGCTGCCTGAGCTCTTGTCGGCATGGCGGTCACCTGCTCCGCCCTGGTCATCTGGCCGGGCTGAGCCTGAGCTGGATGGGCCGGTCTCGCGGGCGCCATCTGCGGCGGCGCTGCCTGGGCCGGCTGAGCCGGTCTTGCCGGTGCCTGCTGGGCAGGTCTTGCCTGAGCGGGCTGGGCGGGTCTTGCCGCCTGCTGGACCTGGTCTCTTGTCATGGCGACAGTGTTTCTGGTAACGGTCTGGGCCGGTGCAGCTGCGTGGGCTGCCGGTGCTGTATGAGCCGGCTGCGCTGCAGGAGCTGCCGGAGCCGGAGCTGCCGGCTTCCCGGTCTGTGCAGCCTTTGCGGCATCTGCCGCCTTCTTCTGCTGCATTGCCTTGCGGCGCTCGGTATTCTGTACATCCAGAACGGTTTCCATGATGGTCTCAAGGCCGATCATATACTCTTCGTACCAGCCTTTGCGGAAACCGGAAACAACGTAGGAGATAGCACCGCTGATCAGACCTGCGACGGTCGTGTCGAAGGCGATCAGGAGGGAATCCGACAGGGTAGCCGCATCGCCCTGTCCCAGCGCCATGAGGCCGGGGCCCAGGGGGATCAATGTTCCCATCAGACCGAACATGGGAGCGACTCTGGCGGTCAGGTCGGTGATCTTGACGATCTTATTGTATCTCGACTCTTCATCCGCGATCAGCTGCCGCGCCAGTGCTTCTCTTGTATCATCCGGATAGGTGACTCTGCTGATCAGCTCCTGGACGGCGGTCTTCTGCCGGCCCAGCAGGCTGCTGCTGGCGATGATGTCTTTCATCTCGGATGTGGATTTGCCTTGCAGGTCATCGACCAGCTTGGGTATATTCAGTTTCAGTGCCTTGCGCTCGGTCAGCAGCTCCGCAAA
This sequence comes from uncultured Bacillota bacterium, assembly GCA_946631075.1. Classification (GTDB taxonomy): domain Bacteria; phylum Bacillota; class Clostridia; order Peptostreptococcales; family Anaerovoracaceae; genus Lentihominibacter. Next base: position 8,480 of record CAMOZS010000034.1, read on the forward strand.
GAATGTGCCCAGCATGAAAATGGTGAGCAGGATGAGCAGGATCAGGATGATGATCGTCGGGATCTGAAGCCCGCTGCTGACGGCTCGCAATATACCTTTAACTACTTCTGCCATGTTTTCCTCCCTGTACGTTGTCTGTGATTGTTTCTCTGATGAATTATCTGATTACTCGATCATTTGCGGAATCTCTTCAGCGGGTTGCGGCTGGCCTTTTCACTGCCTTTGCTGCTTTCGCTGCCGCTGTCTGTGCCGCTGCCTTCTCCGCCGCTGCCACTGCCGTTTCCGCCGGCTGCGGCGTCCTTGGCGGATGAGAAATCGCCCATATCGATATGGAACTTGCGGACTCTTCCGACCACTCCCGCGCCGCATACTGCGGCCGCGGCTGCGGCGGATCCGGCTGCTGCCGGGAAGGTGACGCCGTCTTCATCGAAATCTTCTTCTGTGTCGCCTTCTTCTTCGCTGAATTCATCGTCCCACTCGTCACCGCTTCCTTCCTCCATGTATGGATCCTGGGAGATCGGTGTGAGATAGACTTCCTTGACGCTCATGGTCTGGAATGAGGGGGCCGCGGTCGAGATGGTCTCTGTGGGCCGGGTCGCGGTCGACGCCGTCGTGGCTCCGGTTCCGGTGGTCCGGTTGGTCAGGCCGGAACGGGTCGATGTCCGGTAAGGCGTATAGCCGCCGGGATGGGAGTAAGAGCTGGTCTGCTTCTGCTTGACCGTTACGGAAACAGTGGCTGTCTGCCCCTTGTATTTGACGGTGATGGTCGTTTTACCCGCCGTAAGGGCCCGGATGGAACCGCTGGTCACGGATGCTACGCTCGACTTGCTGGAGGACCAGCTGCAGCTTGAGTTGGTCACCGCCGAGCCATTGTATTTGACCGAGCAGGACTTGAACTCTCCCGTTGACATCGAGATCGATTTCGGCTTGACGGTCAGCTTCGGGGATTTACCGGAAAGGGTGACCGCGTGGCTTCCATCATTCAGGTAAGTGAAATCGCTGTCCGTTGCCTCAGGGGTAATGACGACCTTGCCGCTCTCTTTGACGGTGACGGTGAATGAGCCCGAAGCATCATTGGTGGTCGTCGAACCCGGAGACACTTTGCTGTTGGAAGCTGTCCACTTCAGCTCAAGTATGTCCTCTTTGTTATCCTTGAATTCGTCACTGTTCTTATAGAAATCGTCTACTTCCAGTTTGTAGGTAATGGTCACCTTGTCGCCCTTGTAGGGGTTCTTCTTGCTGGAAGAGGCCTTGGTGATCCTGATGGGCTCCTTGTCCAGGTTTGCCTCGATCTGATCCACCACATCCCCATAGAGCGTGCCGTCATCGTAGAGGAGCCAGTCCCCGTCGATCTTGACCAGATAGGCTTTCGAAGGATCTCCTACACTTCCTCCGGCGACGTAGACACCATTGTTATTGTCCAGATTGGCTTTCTTGAGAATGCTGGAAAGCTGATATCCCTTGACCTTCGAAGGGTTGCCCTCCGCATCGGGGATCTCCGCGATCTCCAGCTCCTTCGACTTGGCGCCGGTGATCCAGTTCTTATCATCCTGGGCGACCGTCAGTCCTGTACTGTAACTGGCCCTGAAGGTCACATTCTCCGACGCGTGCGCCCCGTCCGTCACTGCCGGAATCACCACGAAGCACTGCAGCACGGCGATGCAGACAGCACAAAATGCCGCCAGGACCCGGCGGGTGGTCTTCTGTTTACCCTTTGAAATCTTTAACTTAGTCATTACTATAAATAAAGGTATGTCTCCTGTAATTGCTATTATTTTCCCAAATTATTATAGCTGATTTCCGTCTTACTTTCAATGAAGACTTGGTGAAGATTCAAAACGGGGGGCGCTGGCGGGGTCCCTGCCCTGCCCCTTTAAATTTCATCCAGCACCGCGTCTCCGATGATGTTGCCCAGTTCGATGTTCTTCTCGATCATGGGCCTGGAGACTTCATCCCACAGGATCCGGGATCCTTCGGCTGTTTTTTTCTGCCTGGCGATGGCCTGGGAGAGGCGGATGCCTTTTTCCCTCCAGTCACGGCCGCCGGAGGCATCGTTCTGCATGACCGGCTGTACATTGTCCAGGGCTTTGGCGAACCTGGCTTCCATGGTCTCCTCCGCTTCAAACTCGCGGAACAATCCCAGCAGTTCATCCCGCTGATCATCGGGCAGCAATCCAAAGATCCGCTGGGCAGCCTTTGCTTCCCGCTCCTTTTGGGTCTTCAGCCCTTCTGTGTCGTAGGCGTAGGTGTCCCCCGCGTCGATCTCGACGATATCGTGGATCAGGAGCATGGTCATCACCTTGAGCAGGTCGACCTCCTCGTTGGCGTACTCCCGGAGAATGACCGCCATCAGAGCCATGTGCCAGGCGTGCTCCGCGTCGTTCTCCCTCCGGTTTCCCGAGCAAAGGTAGGTCTGGCGAAAGACCTCCTTCTCCTTATCGATCTCCCTGCAGAAATCCATCTGCCTCTTTAACCTGTCTCTGTCTATCGTCATGATCCTCTCCTCTTCTTTATCTTCCGCGTCTGACCCGTCTATTATATGCAAGAGCAAAAGACAATTCAACTTTTGCGGTCACTTGCCCTTGCGCCCGGCATGCGGCGGGTGTAAGGTATTTTTATGAGGAGCGAGAGAAACAAACTTTACTACGGATGGATCGTGTGCGGAGTCTGCACCCTGCTTTTGTTCATCACCATGGGCACCGCCTCCAACGGCCTGTCTGTTTTCATGCCATATATAATGAAAGATTACGATCTGACCGGGGCCCAGACTTCGTCCCTGGTCACCCTCCGCTGCGCCTTCGCCTTCATCGCCATGCTGCTGATCGGCAAGTACTACGACAAGGTGGGCTACCGGATCGGAACGGGCCTGGCGGCTCTGTGCTGCTGCAGCGCCTACGTGATCTACGGATTTTCTTCCAGTTACCTGCAGTTCTGCGTCGGGGCCTCCATGGCCGGCATCAGCTACGGCCTCGGCAGCATGATCCCGGCGGCGATCCTGATGAACCGCTGGTTCGTCCGTCACCGGGCCCTGGCCATCGGCATCTGCGGGGCCGGCTCCAGTCTGGCCATCATCCTCCTGCCCTCGGTCCTGACCTCTCTGATCCTGGACTATTCCCTTCGGACGGCCTTCTTCTTCACCGCGGCCTATGCCCTGGCCGCGGCCATCATCGTCTTCCTTCTGATCCGGGAAAAGCCCTCGGACAAAGGTCTGGAGCCTCTCGGCTGGGCGGAGGCGACGGCGGAATACCGGGCCCGTGATCCCCAATCAAAAAAAGCCGGCGCCAGCTGGGAGCCCCGGGTCCTTTCCCGCAAAGGCTGGGTCCTCATGGGTCTGGTCAGCGTGATCATGGGCGCCCTGTCCAATCCGGGCTTCGTCCATCTGACCGTCCTGTTCACCAGCGAGGGTTTCACTCCGATGACGGTCGCCCTGCTGGTCAGCGTCTGCGGTATCGCCATGACCGCCTTCAAAGTGATCTGCGGGGAAGCCGCGGATGTGATGGGCAGTTTTCGGGCATCCGCTCTTTTCCTTGGCCTCTTCGGTCTGGGCAACCTGCTCTGCTGCACGGCCTTCACTGGCAGCGTTCCCCTTGCCATGGCCGCCGCGGTGGTCTTCGGCATCGGCTGTCCCATCTCGACTGTAGGCATTCCGGTCTGGGCCGGCGATCTTGTCTCCGAGGAGCATTACAGTGAGACGGTCCGCAGGCTGCAGCTGATCTACGCGGCCGGCGCCATGGTCTTCGCTACCATGCCCGGCTTTCTGGCCGACCTGCTTGGCAGCTATGTTCCTGTCTACGGGATCCTGGCCGCCATGGCCTGCGCAGCCTTTGTCTGTCTTGCCGCGGCTTACCGGGAAAGGCGGTA